>DBXL01000081.1:0-607 GCA_002309275.1 Ruminococcaceae bacterium UBA1213
AAAGAGGAACAGTCCGAACAGAAAACAGTAATTGCATTAAGCGGAATCATGTTTTTGTTGGGATTCATCGTGGCAGGGCTTGACTACAGATTTCAGTGGATAAAATTGCCCGAATGGGTTGCAATAGTCGGTGCAGCTGTATTTCTGATTGCATACGGCTTGTATGCGGAAGTGCTGAGAGAAAATACATATCTGTCGAGGACGATAGAGGTGCAGGAAAATCAGAAAGTCATTGATACAGGCTTGTATGGAATTGTACGACACCCGATGTATGCGGTGACATTGGTATTATTTTTATCCATGCCGATTGTGTTGGGTTCGGTAATATCTTTCATTATATTCTTGGCATATCCGTTTATCATAGCAGGCAGAATAAAGAATGAAGAAAAGGTGCTTGAAGAAGGTCTTGCAGGCTATAAAGAATACAAGCAGAAAGTAAAATACAGATTAGTGCCGTTTATATGGTAAAAAGTTACAGGAGGTAATAAAAAATGATGTGGACAGAAAAAAGAAATAACCCGAATGACAGATTTGAATATATTTATGAACAGGGCGGAACGGATAAGTTAATGATAATAGTCGATAAAATGACGGGGGTGAATTATCT
>DBXL01000081.1:672-1070 GCA_002309275.1 Ruminococcaceae bacterium UBA1213
CAACGCAGTTGGAGGGAACGTGGTAAAATAATGCACCGTTCCCGAACAGCGTGACGGGAGGGAACAAGATGGAATGGAAAGTGTTAGGAAGAAAGCAGTTCGGATTCTGGAAAAAATGGTATCGTAAAAAATATTTATGGAATAAAATTGCGAATTTTATTGCCGAAATATTATGGCTTATGTTTATGGCATATTATGCTTATCGTGTAGCGAGTGGTTTAGATACCGGACCATCAAGATTTAGTGTATCTGAAAATGATTTATCGTTCTACCGAGAACACCACCTTGAACGGATATTTGGATCAATAGTGATAGCAGGATTTATTATCCATTTAAGTGTAATAATGTACCTCGAATTTCGGTCAGGTATAATACGTTATTTAATAGAATATTTTCGA
>DBXL01000081.1:1188-7214 GCA_002309275.1 Ruminococcaceae bacterium UBA1213
AATATTCGTAAAAATTGCCATATTGTCTGTATTGATTGCAGAAATGCAAAAAACCGCTATATCACAAATGATTTTCTGTTTTGTTACTATTGATGTTAAAAAATTGTAAATTGACAAACGGCTTGTATTGGGATAAAATATTTGTAGTATATTTGACAGAGGTGTTGAAAAATGGCAGATAATAAAAATCCCATGCAGAATGATATTATAGGAAAAGCGTTGATTTTGGTAATAGCGGTAGCGGTATCGCTCGGCGTGCCGATATTTGTAACGAGATTCGGCGGAAATGCCGATACTAAAACAAGTTCTCAGGTTTCGGAGAAAATCTCGGAAGTGTCGGAGAGTTCGGAGAATGCAGAGGTTTCCGAAAATGCGGAAAGCAAAACAGAGGAAATTTCGGAAGTATCGGGCTATTACATGGCGGATATTTCCAAACTCGAAGATGTGGATTATTTTGCAAAGGGAACGCTGGAACATATCTTTGACGGCACAATCAATAAAAAGGGGAATGCGACAGGGTATCATTATACAATGGTGCTTGACAGCAAGGGAAAAATCATTGAAGGCACACGCTCAAAAGAAGATGAAAACGGCGTATTCACGGGAAACGTGGAAGTTGACGGCATTAGAAAAAATGCATTCAGTTCATTTTATCCTGAAAGCTGGACACCTCAGCAGGTTGTTAATGCGATAAATACAGCGTATGATGAAGCAGTTGCCAATCCCGACAATCCCAAAAATTCCCTTTGGATAGGTCACTACGGCGATATTGAGATAGATATGTATTTGGACAGCAACAAGAAAATTACAACAGCTTATCCGATATGTAAAAATTAGCAATGTGCAGTGTGCAGTTATTGCTATGTCTGATTGTTGTTTTGTCAATTCAAATGAAAGAAGTCTTATGAAATGTAGTGGCGGTTAGCATTCATTGCACATTGCTAATTGCACATTGCACATTGATAAACGGGGTGATGTGAGTTGAAAAGAAAAATTGCAGTATTGGCGTTGACGGCATTTTTAGCGGTGAGTTTTGCAGGGTGTCAGCCTGAGAGTCCGCCCGAAGAATCAAGCGAGGCGGAGTCATCTGTGATAACGGAGTTGAATGGGATAACGGTGAAAAGTCCTGTAAAGCCGTATTTTGCAAAGCTGGAGGACTTTCAGAAAGCAGCAGAGCCTTTTGACAGTGAATTTGCCGAAGGGCAAGACACAAGGCTTACAAAGGCGACATCTGCATTGACGGCGGATAACGTGCATTATGAGTTTACGGAATACGGCATAGCAGAAAATATGCTTGGCTCGGAAGTTGACGTTATCACAGTCGAGATTGAGAGAAAGGGCAAGACCGTTTACACAAAGACAACAAAAAGAATCGTTGATGATATAACTCAAGATGAGTTTATCACGATTGACGGGCAGAGTTACAGATTGACGGATAATCGTACAAAGAGTATCAAAGAGAATATGGCAGATGATGTTATATTTGTGACAGGCAGTATGGATACGATAGCAGGCGGTATCGGTGAAGAAGGTGCGGTGAAAGTCAATGGAGAGGAACTCATCTATGAGTTTTACGAGTTCGGCAATTCACAGATAATAGCGTATTTCAAAGGGGATAATTTCCTTCGTGCAGACCTGTATTTGAAAGGTGAAAACGGCTTTGCATACGAGGGGTATTTTGAGGGTGACTTCCATATGGAATTTGATGAAAGCCTGCTTGAAAAGCCGTGATGGACGTAAATTTCTTGAAAAGAGGTGAAACAGAATGCTTTGGGTATGGATAGCTGTAATAGTAGTGGCGTGCGTATTGGAGTGGCTGACACAGGTGCAGTTGATTTCGATATGGGCAGCACTTGGCGGAGTGGTTGCACTGATACTTGAATTGGCAGGTGTCGGAAAGGAAATACAGGTAGTGGTATTTTTTGCAGTAACGATAGTTGCGATAGTGCTGACAAGACCGCTTGCAAAGAAAATGACGGGATTTATCAAAACCCCCACGAATGCCGATATGAATATAGATAAAGTCGGCAAAGTGACAAAAATCGTTGATGAAGAACTTGGAATTATGAGAGTAAAAGTGGAAAACAACGACTGGTCTGCAACGACTGAAAATAAATCTGTACTTCCCGTAGGCACAGAGATAGTTGTACAGGCAATAGAGGGTGTGAAGCTGATAGTGAAGCCCGTCAGCGAAACAGTTGTAAAAATCTGAGAAAAATTTCATTGAAAAGAGGTAATTTATTATGCCGGGTTGGTTGATAGGATTTATTATTGTTTTTGCAATCATCATTGCAATTATTATAGGAAATATTAAGGTAGTACCGCAGGCAAATGCCTATGTAATCGAGAGATTTGGCGTTTATTACAGGACTTGGAATACAGGACTTCATGTAAAAGTGCCTTTCGTAGATAGAATAGCAAGGAAAGTGTCACTCAAAGAGCAGGTTGTGGACTTTGAGCCACAGTCGGTTATTACAAGAGATAACGTTTCCATGCAGATAGACACGGTTGTGTATTTTCAGATTACAGATTCCAAGCTTTATACTTATGGTGTAGAGCGTCCGATAATGGCAATAGAAACGCTTTGTGCAACGACTTTGAGAAATATCATAGGTGAGCTGGAACTCGATAACACGCTTACTTCCCGTGATAAGATTAACGACAGAATAAGAGAAATATTGGATGAAGCCACAGACGCATGGGGTATAAAAGTAAAGAGAGTTGAGCTGAAGAACATATTGCCGCCCAGAGAAATACAGGTAGCAATGGAGAAGCAGATGAAAGCAGAGCGTGAAAGACGTGCAAAGATACTTGATGCAGAGGGTGCAAAGACAAGCCAGATACTCGTAGCAGAGGGTGAAAAAGAGGCAGCCATTTTGCGTGCAGAGGCAATCAAGGAAACCAAGATAAGAGAAGCACAAGGTGAAGCAGAAGCAATATTTGTAGTACAGCAGGCGTATGCAGACAGTTTGAAAATGTTGAATGCCGCTGCTCCGACTGACAGAGTAATTGCATTGAAGAGCCTGGAGGCATTCCAGAAAGTGGCAGACGGCAGGGCAACAAAGATAATCATACCATCAGACATACAGAACATGGCAGGACTTGCCACGACTTTGAAAGAGATGGTTACAGACGGAAACATAGATAAAAACCCGAAACAGCCTGTAAACACACAGCCTGTACAGACGGCACGCAGACCGCATATCGACAATACGGGAAGTATCGGAACACAGACACCGCCCCCAAGTGTGACAAGACCTGTTGACGCACAGAATGATTTGAGATACAGGGCACAGCAGATGCTGAACCAGAATGCCCCCAGAAACTGATATGACAGAGAGCAGACAAGAAAACAATCTTGCCTGCTCTTTTTGCATGAAAAAAGGACATTCACCGAAAAAGCGAATGCCCGAAAAAATTATTTTTTGTCGTCTTTTTTGTCATCTTTAGCAGCGGTTTTCTCAGCAATTTTCTTGCCTACGAAGTCGGCAGCCTGGTCAACAACCGTATTGACTGTATCCGTGACCATTTTTTTGTCAACTTTATCGCCTGCAACTTTTTCGGCAGCATTGACAGCCACGTCTGATACCGTTGATTTTACTGCATTAAGGTCTAAATTATTAAGGTTTAAATCCAATCCCATTTCAAGAGCCTCCTTTTTTTTAATATCTGCACTATTATTATAGATGTTTTAATTGAAAGTGTCAATCATTTTTTTTACACTTGAAAAGAATGTCAAAAAATGATATGATAATAGATGAGGTGTATAAAAATGGCGATTGTAACGGTAAACGGATTATGCATGGAGTTCGGCGAACAGAAGTTGTTTGACGGAATGACATTCGAGATACAGGAAAATGACAGAATTGGATTAATAGGCGTGAACGGGTGCGGAAAGACAACTCTTTTCAAACTGCTCACAGGGGAGTATTATCAGACAAAGGGCAGTATTATTTTAAATAAAAATGCAAGCATAGGATATATGGAACAGCACGTCTGCAGGAATTTGGAGAGGTCTGCTTATGATGAAGTGATGACGGTATTCAGCGAGCTTATTGAAATGGAAAGGGAACTGGAATTTCTCAATGCAAAGATAAGCGGAAAGTGTGAAAACTTGGGCGAGCTGATTGAAAGGCAGAGTTTTTTAAATGACGAGTTTACAAGGCGTGGAGGCTTGACGTGCAGGGCAAGGGCAAGGTCTGCCTTGCTGGGACTGGGATTTGATGACAGTCAGATAGGCTTGCCGATCAGTGCATTGAGCGGAGGGCAGAGGGCAAAATTACAGCTTGCGAAACTGCTTTTATGCGGTGCCAATTTTCTTTTGCTTGACGAGCCGACCAATCATCTTGACACGCATTCTGTCGAGTGGCTGGAAGAATATCTGATAAACTCAAAGTGTGCATATCTCATCATATCGCATGACAGGTATTTTCTGGATAAGACGACTGCAAAGACATTTGAGCTTGAAAATAAAAAAATGACGGTGTATAAAGGGAATTACACGGCATATTTACCGCAAAAGGCAGAAAGACGGCTTTCCGAACAGAGAGTTTATGAAAATACCGTGAAAGAGATAAATCGTTTGGAGGGCATTATTGAACAGCAGAGAAGATGGAACAGGGAAAAAAATATAAAAACGGCTGAGAGTAAACAAAAAGTGATAGACAGATTAAGTGAGAATCTGAAAAAGCCCGAAAATCTGCCGACAGCCATGAATTTTGGATTGGATATAAAAAATCAGAGCGGAGAAGACGTGCTGGAAGTGGATAGAATATCGCTTGGATTCGGAAGTGAACCGCTGTTTGAAAATGTGTCAATGGAGGTGCACAGGGGAGAGAAGATATTCATATTAGGACCGAACGGTTGCGGAAAGACCTCTCTGTTAAGGACACTGTTAGGGCAGTACCATGCACAAAGCGGAAGAATCAAATACGGTGTGGGAGTCAAAGTGGGATACTATGACCAGATACAAACGGGCATGGACAGTGAAAAGACGATATTTGAGGAAATGGCAGACAGTTTTCCGTCGATGACGAATACGGAAATAAGAAGTACGCTTGCAAGATTTTTATTTAAAAATGATGATGTATTCAAACCGCTGTCAACGCTGAGCGGAGGGGAACGTGCGAAAGTTCTTTTAACGAAGTTAATGTTGGGAAAGTTCAATTTTCTGATGCTTGACGAGCCGACAAACCATCTTGACATAATTTCATGCGAGGCATTGGAGCAGGCTCTGAAAGAGTATGAAGGAACACTCTTAATAGTATCGCATGACAGGTATTTAATAAACAGCCTTGCGGATAAAATATATTATCTCACGCCTACGGGAATAGAGATATTTGAGGGAAATTATGATGCATTTCTTGAGAAATTCAAGCCGTTTCAGACGGAGCAGAAGCCCCGTGAAGAACAGCCCGAAAAGCAGACAGAATATAAAAATAAAAAAGAGAGAGATGCACTCAGGCGAAAAATGAAAGCAAGGCTTTCTAAAGTAGAAGTTGAAATTTCCGAAAAGGAAAATTTATTGAATGACCTGAACGAGAGAATGAACGATTCCGAAACAGCAAGTAATTATGAAAAAATGCTTGAATTGACGAACAGGATAGACGAGGAACAAAGAACGCTTGAAAGCCTTTACAGCGAGTGGGAAGAACTGAGCGAGTATTTTTGAAAAAAAATTCTGCATACATTTTACTGTATGCAGAGGGAATTTAAATTTCTTCAAAAGCAAAGTTTTCAATATCGTCTAAAAATTCAGTCGGGGGTTCTTCGTCAGGTACTTCAAGGATAATAGGTTTGCTGATGTCAAGGCTGACGATACCAATAATAGAATGAGCATCAATGGTGTAAATGTCGGAAATAAGATTAATTTTGAGTTGGTCATACTTGGTAGTCATTTCGACAAAGTGCTTGACATACTCAAGGTCTTTCAAAAAAATTTTTTTCTGATACATCTTTTAAACCTCCGAATTTTTATTTTCCTTACACATTTTATCAGCAAATATGCGTAAGGTCAACTATATTTT
>DBXL01000169.1 GCA_002309275.1 Ruminococcaceae bacterium UBA1213
TATACAGATACTATCGGTCTTTTCTTTTTTCTTATATGTACCTTTACTTCAAATTCGGGATTGTCCATAAAAGTTTCGGGGTTTCTTGCATACCACTCGCTTTCCGTGGTTTTCACTTCATTATCCCTTGTATCCGTGTATTCAACCGTAAGCTGATAGTAATTTCTCTTCCCCTCCTGCCTGTCGGGAAAATACTTTTTATATTCCTTAATCTTGCCGTCTGCACACGATACGGCATTTTTGATAAATTTCCTGCGTAACCTCAGCTTTTTATTCGTGCTTATGAATTTATACACCAGCATAATAAATATCAGCGACCATATCACCATTATCGCAAGTACAAATACTTGAAATTCTTTAAACTGTGCATCATACATTGTATCCCTTGCGATGATCCACACAATAAACAGTACAAAATACAGCACGATACTGAAAAATATCCCCGAATACTTCAGTTTATAGCCATTCGGCAAAATCTCCCTCTTTTTCAAAGTAATTTCCCCCCCGATATATAAAAATACTACTCTATATTATACCATCCTATCACCGATAAATCAACAATCAATTTCGTGTATTATAGTGAACTATTCCCCAAAATCTTATTTAACAGATTTTCTGCCTTTTTTTATGCAATTTTACCGTTTTACTCCGCAAAAAATATTTTTCTCTTGATATTTCAACAATTTTATAATATAATAACATACAGAAATTTTTTTCAGGAATAAAGGGAGGATATTCAATGACTGATGAAATAAATACAAGCTCCGCAAAGGGCTTTGCTTATCTTTCAAAGTTCTTTGATGACGGAATTTTTACAGAGATAGGGGCTTTGGCAAAATCTTCTGATACCTATGCCGAAGCGGTTGCCGCTCACGGTACCGTGAACGGTGCAGGCATTTATGCCTATGCTCAGAATGCCGACTCGGCAGGCGGCGCTATGTCCAAGGCTCAGGCTGCCAAAATTAAAAAACTTTATGACCTCGCCCTTAAAACAGGCGAGCCTGTTGTGACTTTCTACGACTCCATAGGCGGAAGACTTTCCGAAGGCGTTGACCTGCTCGCCGCTTACGGTGATATTCTGAAATATTCCAGCAACCTTTCAGGCGTTGTTCCACAGATTGCTGTTATTGTCGGAAACTGCTTTGGTGCACAAGCTTTGATTGCTGCCTGTGCCGATATAGTCATTATGACAGAAAATGCTAAATTTTCACTCTCTGCAGGCGGTGACAGTTCCTCTGCAGGTGAAAACATCAAAAAAGGCAATATCCATATTGCTGTGAAAGACGCTGATGAGGCTATCCAAAAGGCAAAAGCTTTGATAGATATGCTCCCTTCCAACAATCTTTCTACAGCCTGCATTGCCTACGATGAAATCAATGCCGCTGCCGTTCCGGGCGAAAGCGATAAGCCTGCCGATATAGTCTTAAAAATCGCTGATACGGAAAGTGCCGTTGAATTACAGAGTGATTACGGCAAATCTGTCAAAACCGTTCTTGCAACCGTCAACGGCATTACTGTCGGTCTTGTCGGTGCAGAGGGCGAAATTGACGGCAAATCCGCTGCAAAGGCTGCCAGATTCGTCAGATTCTGCGACGCTTTCAGCATTCCTGTTGCTACTTTCCTTGACGCTGATAAATTCTGCTGTATCAAGTCTGCCGCTAAGCTTACATCCGCCTATGCAGAGGCGACTACTGCAAAAATCACTTTCATAACAGGAAATGCTTTCGGCTCTGTCTATATAGCACTTGCAGGCACAGGAGCTGCTGCCGACCTTACTTTTGCTTGGGAAAATGCAAGCGTTTCCGCTCTCTCCCCCGAAGCCGAAACGGTTATCATGCTCGGCGATGACTTCGGCGGTCAGCTTAAAAATACTTCCAATCCCACTGCCGAAAGACAGAGAATTATTGAAAATTATAAAAAAGAAAATCTCACAGCCGTAAAAGCTGCCGAACAGGGCTATGTCGAGGACATCATCTCTCCCGACAATACAAGAAACAAATTGATTGCCGCTCTTGCTATGCTCGGTAATAAACGTGTTTCCACCCTGCCCAAAAAGCACAATAATATTTATATATAAACCGAAAGGAATGTCTATCCATGAAAAATTTAAGAATAACCGTAAACGGAACAGTATATGATGTTCAGGTAGAGGAAGTTGACGGCTCTGCTGCTCCTGCTCCCGTGCAGGCGNNCTGCACCTGCTCCCAAACCTGCCGCTGCTCCCAAGCCTGCTGCTGCCGCTGCAGGCGGTGAGCCTGTAAAATCCCCCATGCCCGGTACTATCATCAACGTAAATGTCACTGTCGGTCAGTCCGTTAAAAAAGGTGATGTCCTCGTTGTTCTTGAAGCTATGAAAATGGAAAACGAAATTAAAGCCGCCAAAGACGGTAAAATTATGTCCGTTTCAGTGAACAAAGGCGAATCTGTTGATACAGGCACAGTTCTTGTTACGATCGGCTGAAAGGGGATTGTTTTGTAATGGCAAAAAAAATACAGATTACCGAAACGGTTCTCCGTGACGCTCATCAATCACTGATTGCTACAAGAATGCCCGTTGAAGATATGATTCCCATTCTCCCTAAACTTGATGAAATAGGCTTCTATTCACTCGAATGCTGGGGCGGTGCTACCTTCGATTCCTGCATTCGATTCCTCAATGAAGACCCTTGGGAAAGGCTCAGAACTATCCGCAAACTCTGCCCCAAAACTAAATTACAAATGCTTTTCAGAGGTCAGAATATGCTCGGATACCGTCACTATGCAGATGACGTACTGGAATACTTTGTTCAGCGTTCCGTTGCAAACGGCATAGACGTTATCAGAATTTTTGACGCTCTCAACGATATAAAAAATTTACAGACGGCTATCAATGCCGCCAAAGCCGCTAAAAAAGAAAATCCCAACGTTGAAGCACAGGTTGCCATCAGCTACACAACCGGTCCTGTATTCACCACTCAATACTATGTGGATTATGCAAAGAGAATTGAAGAAGCCGGTGCAGACTCCATCTGTATCAAAGACATGGCTGCCCTGCTCACACCCTACTACACTGAAGAACTTGTGAAAGCAATCAAAGGGGCAGTAAAAATTCCTGTACAGATACACACACATTATACTTCCGGACTTGCTTCCATGTGCCTGCTCAAAGGCATAGAGGCAGGGGCTGACAGAATAGACACCGCCATGTCACCCCTTGCCAACGGCACTTCCCATGCTCCTACAGAATCCATGGTAGCCGCTTTGCAGGGTACACAATATGATACAGGTCTTGACCTCATCAAGCTTGCCGAAATCAGAGAGTATTTCATGGGACTGCGTGAAAAATATATTAAAAGCGGTCTGCTTGACCCGAAAATGCTTGCCGCTGACGCTAAAGCCCTTATTTATCAAGTTCCCGGCGGTATGCTTTCCAATCTCCTCAAACAGCTCAAAGACGCAGGCAAAAGCGATAAACTCACAGAAGTGCTTGAAGAAGTGCCGAAAGTTCGTAAAGATGCAGGTTATCCGCCTCTTGTAACTCCCACTTCTCAAATTGTCGGCACTCAGGCTGTTTTCAATGTCATTCTCGGTGAACGCTATAAAATGTGCAACGGTCAGTTTAAAGACCTCGTTGCCGGAAAATACGGCACTACTCCCGTTCCCGTTGACCCCGATTTCAGAAAGAAAATCATCGGCGACCAAAAGCCCGTTGAATGCCGTCCCGCAGACCTGCTTGAGCCTGAACTTGAAAAACTCCGTGCAGAGATTCCTCAATGGATAGAACAAGAGGAAGATGTCCTCACTTATGCACAATTCCCCGAAGTTGCACCCAAATTCTTCAAGGCAAGACGTGATAAAAAAATCGGCATCAACCCCGACGCAGACCTCAAAAACAAAATACACCCCGTTTAAACAATTAGCAATGTTCAGTATGCAATTTACAATTAAAAAAATGGCTTGGGAATTCCTTTCCAAGCCGTTTTTTTTTGCATGAAAAAAACACTCCGGAAAGTTTTTTTCTCTCCGGAGTGCTGAGTTGACAAGCGATAAATCACAAATTATGCATTATGAATTTACTCTTATGCCTGCTCTTCCTTCATTTTGGCAAAGCACTCACTGCAATATACAGGGCGGTCTTCACGAGGTCTGAAAGGAACTTTTGCTTCTTTTCCGCATGATGCACAAACTGCTGTAAACATTTCACGTTCAGGTTTGCGTGCGTTCTTTCTTGCATCACGGCACGCTTTACATCTCTGAGGCTCATTCTCAAAGCCCTTTTCAGCATAAAATTCCTGTTCGCCTGCTGTGAATACAAATTCGTTTCCACATTCTTTGCAGATAAGTGTCTTATCTTCGTACATTTGTTTTACCTCTCTTTGGTATCTATA
>DBXL01000155.1:0-596 GCA_002309275.1 Ruminococcaceae bacterium UBA1213
CAAGGTGTAACAGGTCCGGGACGACCAACAGGGGATTTACCCTCACCACCGCCGTGGGGGTGGTCATTCGGGTTCATGACAGAACCTCTTACAGTAGGTCTCCAGCCCATATTTCTTTTACGTCCTGCTTTACCGATTTTAACATTCTCATGGTCGATATTGCCTACCTGACCGATGGTAGCCATGCAGCTTTCGGGAACGTTTCTGAGTTCGCCTGAAGGAAGTCTCAGAAGTGCAAGACCGTTTTCCTTAGCCATAAGCTGTGCCATGTTGCCGGCACTTCTTGCAAGCTGTGCACCCTTGCCGGGATACAGTTCTACATTGTGTACGAAAGTACCTACAGGGATATTAACAAGCGGAAGTGCATTACCGGGTTTAATATCGGCTGAAGGACCTGATACAACTTTATCTCCCACTTTCAGACCTACAGGAGCTATAATATAGCTCTTTACGCCGTCTGCATACTCTATCAGAGCGATATGTGCGGAACGGTTCGGATCGTATTCGAGAGTTTTTACAGTAGCTTCTACGTCAAACTTACGACGCTTGAAGTCGATGATTCTGTATTTGTTTCTGTTGCCGCCGCCTCTGTGACG
>DBXL01000155.1:663-19637 GCA_002309275.1 Ruminococcaceae bacterium UBA1213
GAGTAATCTGTAACCGACATATTTCTCCTTGCGGGGCTGGTCGGCTTATAGTTCTTTATTGCCATTTATTTCACACTCCTCATGATGGCTTTGCGGAGAATGGCATATTCTCCATTCATTCTGCCTTTTAAGGCTTACATCATGCCTTCAAAGAATTCGATTGTCTTGCTGTCGGGGGTAAGAGTTACATAAGCCTTTTTCCATGAAGGCGTATAGCCCTGATTTCTGCCCTGACGGCGGAGTCTGCCACGAACGCTTACAGTGTTTACTTTTGCAACTTCAACACCGAAAACTTCTTCAACAGCTCTTGCAATATCTATTTTAGTAGCTTTCTTGTCAACTTTGAAGGTATATTTCTTATCTGCAACAACGCCTGCCATTGTTTTTTCTGTGATGATAGGCTTGATAATAATGTCACGAGCATTCATTATGCATATACCTCCTCGATTTTGCTTACGGCATCTTTTACGATAACAACTTTGTCAGCGTTTACGATGTCATATACATTGATTGTATTTACCTGTGCAGTCTTTACACCGGGAATATTTCTTGCCGAAAGAATCACTTTCTTGTCAACCTCGGGAAGAATGATAAGTGCTTTTTTATCTGCACCGATCGCTTTGAGCATATTGGCAACAGTCTTTGTTTTGTACTCGTTCATTGAAACTGCGTCAACAACGATAATCTGACTGTCTCTGAGCTTGCTTGAAAATGCTGACTTCATAGCGAGCTTTTTAACTTTCTTGTTTACGGTAAATCTGTAGCATCTGGGCTTGGGAGCAAATACGATACCGCCGTGTGTCCACTGGGGAGCACGTGTGGAACCCTGTCTTGCATGACCTGTACCCTTCTGTCTCCAGGGCTTTCTGCCGCCGCCTGATACTTCAGCACGGGTAAGTGCAGACTGCGTACCCTGACGATTGTTTGCAAGGTAGTTCACTACCATCTGATGCATAACAACTGTATTGGGTTCTATACCGAAAACAGCGTCTGAAAGTTCTATTTCACTGACTTTCTGACCAGCCATATCGAGAACATCTATATTAGCCATTGAAATTCCTCCTTCCTTTAAGCCTTAACACTGTCACGGATTACTACGATTCCGCCGTTGGGACCGGGAATAGCACCCTTGATTGCAATCAGATTGTTTTCATTGTCAACCTTAACAACTGTAAGATTCTGAACGGTAACTCTCTCTGCACCAAGATGACCAGCCATTTTCTTGCCCTTCCAAACTCTTGACGGAGTGGAGCAGGCACCCATAGAACCGCCATGACGGGCAACAGGACCTGAACCGTGAGTTTCTTTAAGACGATGGAAGTTCCAACGCTTGATTACACCTGCATAGCCTTTACCTTTGCTCTTGCCTGTAACATCAATCTTGTCACCCTCTGCAAAGGTATCTGCTTTGATTATATCGCCCACTTTGAAGTTTTCGAGATTATCCACTCTGAATTCACGGAGAGTGCTTTTCGGAGCAACATCTGCCTTCTTGAAGTGACCGAGAAGAGGCTTGGTAATATTAACAGGATCATTTTTGAATTTTTCTGAACGCTGTCTTTTACCTTTTCCTGTGCCGTTCTGGACTTTGAGCTTAATATCGCCGAAGCCCATCTGAACTGCCTCATAGCCGTCATTTTCAACTGTCTTGATCTGAGCCACTACACAGGGACCAGCCTCAACAACAGTTACAGGGATAACGATACCCTTTTCATCAAAGATCTGTGTCATACCGACCTTTTTGCCGATGATAGCTTTCTGCATGAATTTTTCCTCCTTGATAGGTTATTGGTTGGCTTGTGCCAACTTGACCCCAGCTGCTTGTAGGTTGAATCAAAGTTTAACTTCTACTTCAACACCGGCAGGGAGCTCCAGAGCTGTGATTGCATCAACAGTTCTGTTGGATGGTCTGAGAATGTCGATAAGTCTTTTGTGAGTTCTTGTTTCAAACTGCTCACGGCTGTCCTTATACTTGTGCACTGCACGGAGTATCGTAACAACTTCCTTTTCAGTGGGGAGCGGTATAGGACCGGAAACCCTCGCACCTGTACGCTTTGCAGTTGCAACGATCTTTTCAGCTGCCTGATCAACAAGCTGATGATCATAACCCTTTATTCTTATTCTGATTTTCTCCTTGACTGCCACATTAGTCGCCTCCTTAAAAATATTTTGGGGATGGGCGTTTTTCCCGAAACTGCCTCACACCACTCCGGGTGTTTCATGCAACTCAAATAAAAATCCCGAACCGAATACTCGATACGGGCAAGGCTTTCGAGAATTCATGAGCGTAAGAGACACACACCTGCACAAGTAACTAATGCAGACGTATTTTCTCCGGCTCACTTCAACAAATTCGCCCGGTTTGAAATCGGACATACTCCACGGAAAAACCGGCTCACAAGCCGCAACCTCCCGCTTCAACGCATATCTGTTGCAGTCACGCTTTATTATAATAGCATATCCCCCTCTGAATTGCAAGAAATTACGTTTTTTTGCTTTTAGAATTTATCCCAACTTTTAAAAATATTTTTGTGCATTTTATACATACTTTAATACATCAACAAACAGTCTGCCTTTTTTGCTCGTTCCCGATATGCCTGATACCAATATTTTCCCTTTGCCATGCAAAGAGATTTTATCGCCTGTTTTTATCTCCCTTGAAACATCAGTGCATTCCTGCCAGTTTACAAACACCATACCTTTTTTTATCAGTGCCGCCGCCTTTGTCCGTGATACTCCAAAACCCTCCCCCACTATGCTGTCGAGCCTCATGGAACTTACATTTATAGTAGCAGGCTTTTTCGGCACTTCCGCCATTTCGGAAAATTCGCTTTCACTCAATTCCACGCTGTACCGCCCTATCTTGCTCAAATTCATCTTCACAAACTCACTCACGGACTGATGACAGAAAAACTGTGCTTTATTTTCTTTTGCGATAATATCGCCTGTCATTTCTCTTTTAATGCCCAGCCCCATCAACGCTCCCAAGACATCTCTGTGGGAAATCACGGCATTTTTATCCGTTGCCCTCACCGAATACAAAATAATCGGCACTCCCTCATCACTGTCATATTCATTTGTGCATACCCTGCCAACACGTCTTTCCGCCTCTTCATAACCGCCCTCAAATCCAAGTATTCCTGTAAACTCCCTTTCGCTCATCAAAAACATCTGTTCGGCAGGCGTTAAAAAATGGGAATACACGACAGAAAACGTCTTTTCACTTTTACTTACAAGGTCTTTTATTTTTCTGAAAAGTATCTTTTCTTCATCATTCAAATTCATCACCCTTTCAAAATCCATTATAGCATAACAAAAAATCTGTGTCAAAATTTCCATACCTGTATATAATATTAGTGTAAGCGAAACAAGCACTGAATGAGAATGGAGAGTGAATTTATGAGGAGATGCATTAAAAGCGGAAATATTTTATCATTCAGTTTAGGTCTGCTTGTTTCATGTGTACTTCCTCAGCACTGCCTTATTGTCATTATTGCAGTCATCCTTGCAGTAACGGCTGTAACAGGTGTAAGGTGCTATCGCTGAAAGGGGATTTTTTTATGAAGATAGTAGTTGTTGACAATCCGAAATTCTGGAGTTTTTTCCTCCGCAAAATGTTCAAGATAAAAAAGCTTCCCCAACAGCCCGAAATAAACTGAATGCAAATAGTGAGAGATTCCTCTCACTATTTTTCATTTTGCCGCTCTATATCGACAAAGATATTTTATATTCTGTTGTATAATGGAAAAAAATATCTTTATGGGAGAGTTGCAGATGAATATGACCGCTATCATGGCAGACGGTAAAAAAGCATTAAATGGAAGTACAGGGAAAATGTTGTTTAACGTATTGTATTTTGGTTTTGGCATGATTGCATCAAACGGCTATGTTTTCGGAGAATACTCACCTTTTGGCATTTCCATTGCTGCGGCAGTGCCGTTTCCGAATGTGATATTTTCCGTAGCAGGCTCCATAACAGGCTACATTATATTCGGCAGCAGAAATTTCAGGTATATTGCAGCCATTTTTGCCGTACTTGCAATAAGATGGACTTTCAAGGATATTAAAAAAATAAACGGTTCGTTTATCTATTCAGCTCTTGTATGTGCCGTACCGACCTTCGCAACAGGAATGGCTGTTGCATCTGTCAGCGGATTTACATTTGAAAAAATATTTTCATATACCCTTGAAGCCATTCTTGCAGGAACGGGAGCATACTTTATCGCACGAACTTTTGTCATCATACACGGCACCAAAACTTTAGGTATGCTTTTACCGCAGGAAATTGTATGCCTTATCATGACAGGCTGTATAGGTATTCTTGCCCTTTCGTCATTCCAGATATTTTCCCTTTCTCTGGGCAGAATGATTGCCGTAATATGCATACTCACCGCTGCACATTATGGCGGTACGGCAGGAGGCTGTATAGCAGGCATAGCAATGGGAATCGTTCTTGGAATCGCCTCAGAGGAATATTATTTTCTTGGAGCCGCCTATGCTTTCGGTGGACTTATGGCGGGACTTTTTACACCTTCGGGGCATATCATTGCCGCTGTCATATTCCTTTTAAGCGGTGGACTTGCTTCCTTACAGGCTCAGGGCTTAACAACTGTCATACAGGTTATGTATGAAATGGCAATATCGGGAACAATATTTGCCGTACTTCCCAAAAATGCATTCAACTTTATGGCAGCCCTGTTTTCCCTCAATAAAACAGACAAAAACTGTGAGGGATTAAGGCGTTCCATCATCATGCGTCTTGACTTTGCGTCAAAGGCACTTTCAGGCGTTTCGGAAGATGTCGAAAGAGTTTCCGAAAAGCTCTCCAAAATAGTAACTCCCACTCTTGAAAGCGTATATAAAAAGTCCGTTGAAAGCACCTGTTCAAGATGTGGAATGAAAGTATTCTGTTGGGAGCATAAAAACGGGGTATCTCTTGACGACTTTGAAAGCGTGGGGAATATCCTCAGAAAAAACGGTGAAATAAAGCCTGAAGATTTCTGTGAAGAATTCAGGCGGGTATGCTGTCGCACATCAGAAATGACGGCAGCCGTAAACAGATACTATAAAAATTTTCTGTCATCGGAGGCTGCTGCAAAAAGAGTTGATGAAATAAGAACGGTAGTGGCAGGACAGTTCTGCGGACTGGGAGAAATACTTGGAGAAATGGCAGATGAATATGAAAACTATGAAGTTTTTGATAACTCCCTTGCAGAAAGTGTCATTCTCAAACTCAAAGAACTTGGAATGATGCCGATAGATGCAAGCTGTCGTATAGATTACATGGGAAGAATGACTGTTGAAGCAGAGGTATTTGACGGTGACAGGGATAAAATAAAGAAAAATGCGGTTGTCACGGAAATTTCAAAGCTGTGCGGAAGAAAGTTTGATATTCCGAACATCACTGCGGCATTTGGAAGATGCAGGATCGTTTTATCAGAGCGTTCACAGCTTGACATAGAGATTGCTGCAAGTCAGCACGTCAGCAAAAGCGGACAGCTTTGCGGAGATAATTTCAGTTACTTCCATGACGGCATGGGACGCATGATAACCGTACTCAGTGACGGCATGGGTACAGGCGGACGTGCAGCCGTTGACGGTGGAATGGCTGTCAGTATCATGTCCAAGTTACTTAAAGCGGGCTTGGGATTTGACTGTTCTCTTAAAGTAGTCAATGCCGCACTCATGGTAAAATCCGAAGATGAATCCCTTGCCACGCTTGATGTTGTATCGGTTGACCTCTATAACGGCGAAACAGACTTTTTTAAAGCAGGGGCGGCTGTTTCATTCATAAAGAAATCGGATAAAATGTATAAAGTAGAAACGCCCTCTCTTCCCGTAGGCATACTGCCTGATGTGGAATTTACCTGTACGGAGGATAACCTGCATTCCGGTGATATAATTGTCATGCTTTCTGACGGTGCATTGTCAACAGGCGATGAATGGATAGAACACATTATCTCCTCTTGGGAAAACAAAAGCATGAAAGAGCTTGCCGACCTCATCAATGACGAAGCCACCGCCAGAAGAAATGACGGACATGATGACGATATAACCGTTATCGCCATGAAAATCGCATAACAATTAGAAAATGAGCAGTCAGTAATGGATTACTGACTGCTCATTGTATTGAATGCAAGCTGTGCGGCTGATATATCCATGTTACAGCCAAGACGATAGAATTTGATTTTTTCGGACATTTCATCTATGAGTGAAAGAGTTTTTCGGAGTGCCGAAATATCTCTGGGGCGGTATGCCTGCTGTAAAAGCATGGGATAAGCCTGTGACCTGTTTATCTCTGTGATAGTGTTTTCTTTGGCACGCTCCAATAGACATATACTTTTCAGCGGTACGGAAATATTATTCCCTATCCTGTGCTTTCCATTGTATGGCGTGCCATAAATAATTACACCGCTGTCCGATACATTGATAAGGGGCTTGTCATCATTTACCATAACTGCCCTGTCACCTAAAAGCTCTCTCCATAATCTTGTATGAGTCGATTTTCCTGTACCGCTTTTTGCGGTGAAAAGATAAGCACTGCCTTCAACCGATACCGCTGAGCCATGCAGAAGAAATGTATTGTATTCAGGCATTTTTTCTGCTATTTTTCTGTAAACGGCGAGTTCTTCAAGATAGCTGTCAGACCACTCTGCCATTTCCCTGCCCTCCGCAATATCGTTTTTGGCAGACCTCTCACGTTCATATATAATATCACTTTCACACGTTTTTACATAAAAATCCGCCTTGCCTGACACCGCATAATCTTTACAGTATATATGCACATTCTTATATAAAGAAGTTATCTCTATCACCTTGCCGGCAATTTTATAACTGCGAGTAAATCCCATCACTTCACCCTTTTCAAACTTATTTTTTATTCTTTATCTTTGAAAATATCTCTGATAGTTTATCATCTTTTAAATTTTCTTTTTTTGCCCTTTTGGGAATATATTCAGGTATGCCTTTTTTTTCGGCATACTTTTCTTCAGGGATATTTCTCGATTTCAGCCTCTCACGCACGAATCTCTTTAAAAGCGTATATAATACAGACGTTACGGGAGCACTTACAAGCAGACCGATTATTCCAAAAAATCCGCTGAAAACTATGATGGCGGCAATCAATATAATAGGCGGCAGTCCCACAGTTGAGCCGACTACTCTGGGATAAATGAGATTTCCCTCTATCTGCTGCAAACACACCATGAATACCACAAACCATATAGCCTGTACAGGACTCACTGTCAGAATGAACAATGCACCTATCACAGTTCCTATCATTATGCCGAACATGGGTATCCATGAACAGATAGCGATTACCACGCCTACAAGGGCAGCATAAGGAAATCCAAGTATCGCCATGCCGAAACCGGTAAGAGTTCCTATTATCACACATTCCATCATTTGTCCGGTTATGCTGTTGTAAAAAGACCTGTTTGTCATAATGCCGACTTCAACAATATAATCAACTGCCTTTGACGGAAAAAAGGCATACAGGAATTTTCTCAGGTGAGAAGAGATTTTTTCTTTCTTTGCAAGTATATAGACCGAAAGAACAATTCCCAGAAATATATTGACAGTTATGCTGATGACAGAAGACACTACTTTCATAGTGGAGCTTAAAAGATTAATTGTCGAGTCAAAGAAATTGGCAACATTTTTTGTCAGAAAGCTTGCAATATTAGAACCTATGCTCTCCCAGTCTATATTGATATTGTCATATATAGCCTTTGCCCAGTCATACCTGTTGCTGAGATCCTTCATCCAATAGCGGAAATCATCAAATGCAGACGGGATAGAACCTGCTATTTTTTGGAGGCTGTTGCTTATTTCGGGTATGATGATGATTAAAAATATGCCTAAAATCAGCACAAACATACTGATTGACATGGTTATGGCAAGAGGTCTTCTGAGTTTTTCTTTCAGCGGACTTACGGGTTTTCCATTTTGTGAGCGGAAGAGCCGTCTTTCTATCGCATTCAGCGGTACATTCAGAAAAAATGTAAAACAGCCTGCTATGATGAACGGTACGAGTATCTGCAAAAGCCACAGAAGAAACGAGCCTATTATATCAAGATGCTGAAATCCGATATATACAAGAATAATACACACCGCAAGAAAAAATATTTTTATGGTATCTTTTCGGTTCATATTCATTTGCTTTCACTCTCCGATAAAATTCTTATATCATTATAAAACAAATTCCTCTTAATTGCAAACATTTTTATAAAAATTGATTTTCGTAAATCAAAAAAGCAGTGTATCAGTGATACACTGCCCTTCATCAGAATTTTCTGTATTTTTTAACAGGTCTGCGGTTTCTCTTTTTACGGTTATACAATGCCACAAGGACTATATACCCCAGAAAAAACAGTATCACCACTCCCACCGCTATCATAAACCATACCGATGTGACCATATTTCTGACTGCATTCATCACGATAAGCAGTTCACTTCTTTCAACAGTTTCTGATACAACAAGATCTACTGTTCCCAATTCCTGGTCGGCATAGCTCAAAGTCACTGTTCCGACTTTATCGCCTGCTTTCACAGGAGCTTCTATGCTTTCGGGAAGGTGATATTCCCTGTCTATGCTCGACATCTTGACATCTGACGGCAGTATTGTAGAATAACTTTCCTTTGGTGAAAGCTGTATGGTATCCCTGTTCCATGCATATTCAAGACCTATTTCTTTGACTATATCCTTTTTATCAATAATAGTCTTCATTTCAAGGTTGTCAAATGCCCATTCATACAAATTCCTGGAATCTATCATGGCACCGTTTTCATAATACTCGCCTGTTTCCTCGTCTTCATACTTTGCACCGTATGCAACACAGAGATAGCTGAATCCATCTTTTTCTGCGGAAGATACAAGACAGTAACCCGAATCATTTCCTGTAGAACCTGTTTTAATTCCTTTGGCATATTCATAATAATAGCTTCCACCCCTTGTCTGGTCTATCATCGAATTGGTAGTAATCAGATACCTGTCCTCACCGAGACATTCCGAATATGGTGTATTGCTGATTTCCTCGAACATCGGCATTTTTAAAGCATACTTTGTAATTTTAGCCATATCACTCACAGTCGTATAGTGATTCGGATCGTTGAGTCCGTGAGGATTGGCAAAATGTGTTCCTGTACAGCCTAGCTCCTGAGCCTTTTCATTCATCATATCAACAAATGTCTGTATGCTGCCGTTTCCCACATAGTCTGCCAATACCAATGCCGCATCATTGCCCGACGGTATCATAAGACAATTCAAAAGCTGATATATACTCAAACTTTCTCCTTCCTCCAAACCTGCAACAGAACTTCCTGTTCCCTCCAGCAGCTTGAGCGTCTTTGGCTTGATTGTCACAAAAGTATTTTTAAAGTCCTTGACATTCTCTGCAGTGACTATATATGTCATTATTTTTGTCGTTGATGCAGGGTATCGCCTTGCTTCAGGCTCCTTTGTATATACCACTATCCCTGTATCGAGGTTTTCAAGATAAATTGACTTGCTCTCGGTCTGGAAATTGATTGAAAACTCCGCTGCATTTGCCTGAACCGGCGGCACTGCCAAAAATACAGATAAAAAAAATGCTGCTGAAGCCAAAATACTCCATATCTTTTTCATAAAATCTTTCCTCTCTCCTAAAGATATATAGCCTATTGTACACGATTTTCAATAAAAACTCAAATATAATTATGACGAATTTTGGCTGTATTATTTTAAATAATTGTGGGTTTTGTCACACCGTTGGATTTTATTCCGTCTTTTTCCATAAAAATGCCTTATCTGCCCGTTTTTTTTATCTGTTTTTTAGAAGTTTTTTAGATTTTTTCCAATCGGCTTTTTTTTATTGACGAGGTCAATCCCGATGTGATATAATGTTTGCACTGAAGTATGAAAGGTGTGTTTTCAAGAAGTGGATATGGTAACTGAAAAAATACAAGAACATCAGAATACCGAAGTAGATGTGTCAGATTTTGAATACAAACCTAAAGTCGCTTTTGACATAGTAAAAAGAATTTTTGATTTTTTTGTATCGTTCATATGTATCATACTTTTGGCGATACCGTTTGCAATCATATCATTAATTATCGTCATAGATGACCGTAAAGCAGGACCTATATTCGTTCAGAAACGTGTGGGAAAAAACGGTAAACTCTTTAAGATGTACAAATTCAGAACTATGTGTGCGGATGCAGAAAAAAAGCTTGCTGAACTTCAGGCAATGAATGAAATGGACGGTCCCGTATTTAAAATAGAGAATGATCCGAGAATCACCAAAATAGGCAAGTTCCTTCGTGCATCAAATATTGATGAACTTCCCCAGATACTCAATATATTTCTTGGTGATATGTCATTTGTAGGACCACGCCCTGCACTGCCCAGAGAAGTGGAACAATACAGACCAAGCGATAAACTCAGACAGCTTGTTGTGCCGGGACTTACATGCTACTGGCAAGTCGTAAAAAACCGCAATTCCGTTTCATTTGATGAATGGATGGAGCTTGACAGAAAATACATAATGGAAAGAAATGTATGGATAGACATAAAGCTTATCTTCAAAACATTCTTTTTCCTGTTCAAGAAAAGCGGCTGCTGACCGAAAAATGGAAAATGCAAAATGGAAAGCGGAAAATTGGAAACGGAGAAGTTATTTTCTGTTTCATTCTCAATATCCGCTTTTTATTTTATTTTTAAAGGAGTTGTTTTTTATGCCCGTACTTTTTGAAAACAAGTATCAATCCGAAAAGAAATTCTTCAAAGAAACCGTTTTTTACAGCCATTTCAGGAAATCTTTCAGTATCTGCCTTATGCTTTTCATGGCAGCACTGCTTGCACCCAATCTTTTTTTTGCAATAAGGAGCGATTGGCAGGGCACTGCAAGTGTCATATCTGTTATAATAGGCGTAGCTTTTTTTGTCATATACTTCATTGCATACCCTGTCAGAGTTATCACCGCTTCCAAAAAATATTCCTCTGACGATACATACACTCTTTCCGTCACCGAAAACAAATTTACATACAATGCCCCCAAGAATGCCGAAATTGAAGTGAGCTTTGCCAAAATAAGAAAAATAAGCACATCAAGACATTATCTCCTGCTTATTTCCGAAAATGACGATATATATGCTTTCAAAAAAGACGGCTTTGAAAAAGGCTCTTATAAAGAATTCCTTGCATTTCTCAAATCCAAAAACCTCAAATGAGAGTGAAGTGTGGAGAGTGAAGAGTGGAGTTATCTCCGCTCTTTTTATTTTGCAAAAAAAGTGGAGAGTGTGCTTTCCGCTCCACTCTCCACTCTCAACTCTCCACTCTGTCAATTACTCCATGCGGAGATATTTTTTCCAGAATTTCTCTGTTTTCAGGGTTTTGGCTGCTTCCTGATAGGACTTTTCAATCTTGTCTTTATTACGCTTATAATAGCTCAAAATCCTGTTGCGGCGTTTTACAAGCTGTCTGTAACGCTTTTTATCACGCTTTCTCAGATATGCCGTATGGTCAAAGGGACTTACTACCAGTATTTCTTTTGCAAGATACTGCTTTGCAGGATCATCAAACCAGTCATATGCCGTGACAGCTATCGTATTTTTCAGCATGAAATCCGGCAGTCTGTGACCGTTTCTCGTCTTGTGGTAAATGGCAGACTGGAATTTTGTCAAAGGCTTGTCAGCCATTCTGTATATACTGTCAAAGTCTATCGGTATATTCGGATATTCTGATACAGCAGGCTTCATTACTTCATTCTTCTTTGCATGGGCTTTCATAATAGCCTCTCCCTGCGGTTCATACAAAAATTCCGGTCCGTTGCAGAACTCCTCTATTGCGTCAAGCAACAATTCACAGTTATTATAGGAAAGCCTTTTCAGTTCTTTCCAGAAAAAGCCGTCTATTCTCTCCATGAAGTCTATGCCTTTACAAATACCGCTCATTGCCTGAATAATAAGGCTGTTTCTGTGTACCATGTACAGTTCCAGATTCGCATTGAATTTATTGGCGAAGCCCTTGTGCCATATACAAATACCGTTCAGTGAAAGGAACTCTGCATTATTGGCAAGGCTGAATTCAACGTCATCGCCCCTGATGAAAAGCGGTATCGGCAAATGATTTCTATCTATTTTCTTTACGGGGATACAGCANNTACCACCAGCCTGCATAGGAATTCTTGTGATATTTGAAATCCTCGTCATTTTCAAGAACATGGTCCCACTGTTCCAGGTGCATATCATGCTTATTCGGTCCGTATGAGCCGTCATCATGCACATAACCTACGTCTTCATGCTGGGTGTCCATTCTCTCATAGAAAAGCATTGCTCCGCTGACAAATCTTTCATCATACTCTTTCTTGACAAGTGCCAAAAGGGAATATGTTCTTATAAAGCTTTCAGGAAGTACAATAACATCATCGTCCATAAGTAAAACATGAGTCGGATTATACTCCGTGTCATTGATACTCTCTATCATGCCTCTTGTATAACCGCCGGAACCGCCTACATTCGCATTCGGCGAGTAATGCACATATTCACTTATCATGCTTTCACTGTCAAGAACCTTTCCGCCGTCATTGTCGATTATCCTTACACGGATATGGTCCTTGGCAGGCTCATCTGTATAGAAAAGCTCTCTTTCAAGTATCTTGATATTACTTGTGATATAGTCCTCTTTCTTGAAAGTAACTGTTACGATGGATATTCTGACATCATTAATTTTACTGTCATCCACTATCGTTGACCAGTAGCCCGAATAAAAGCAGAAATCTTCATCATTTTCATCTTCGGTATCATATACATCTATCTGAAAGCCCACGGTAGTAGCCCTTATCTGTCTGGGGACAAACAGGGATATTTCTGTCTTTTCTTTCAGGTCGTACTCCTTTGACGGATAAAATTCTTTCAGAATTTCCGCTCCGTCATGGTAGTGTCCGAACATGGTGATTTTAAATTTGCCCTTGCAGACGAGATTCAATTCTATATCGCCCGCATTGGTATATTTTTTCCACTTGCCTATTGAAAAGCTGTTGAAATAGGTGAAGAACTCCACAAAATCGCCTGCTTTCAGCGTAAAGGCGGATTTGATTTTATTATAACTGAAACTGTCTCCACGGTACATCATTCCGAGATGGTCATCAAGATATTTATTGCTTTTCAGAATAATATTCTGAAGTTTAAACTTTACATTGCTCATTTTTCAGACTCCCCTCACACAAGATATTGTTTAAGCCATTCTGCCGACTGTCCACGCTGTTCTTCAAGCAGTTTGCCTACTTTGTTATATCTTATCGGCATTCTGAAAAGATATTCCTTTACCCTGAAGTCATCTTCCTCTAAAACGATTCTTTCATCTATGCCGAGTGAAAACAGAGTTGCATAAGTCTGCCTTGTATAAGTATCCGTTTCAGAGCCTGCAAATACAAACGGCTTATTGAAAAGTACCGCAAGGCATACCGTGCTGAAATCGTCTGTTATGACAAATTCGGAATGAATGATATAATATATAAAATCCTCAACTGTGTCATTCAGTGAACATTCAAAACCTGTCTTTGACTTTGATTTGTCAGAAACTCCCAAATCCGCAAGGCTTCTCAAAGGATTTGACGACCTCTCTGCAATGATGTCATTTGCACGCATGACAAGCTCTTTTTTTCTTGCCGTAACATTCTTTATATAGGAAAACACAAAGCTTTCAGCCGTTTCCGCACGCTTGGCAGGGGCATTTTCTGCCGCCTTCTCAAAAACGCTCCTGTCACACATCAATATAGGATTCAATACCACTTTCGGCTCTATTCCAAGATGCTGTCCCATTATCTCCGCATCGTTATAGTCCCCCACAGATATTCCGGCATATCTCTTTAAATAGTGTATGCTCAGTTTTTTATCCTCGCCGTGAGGTCCTGTATAATCTCCGCCAAAGCCTGTTGCATAAGATATTTTTGTCTTGCTGTCGGAAACGCCCTCAAAATAGTAATGGAAATTGGCTTCCTTTCCGCAGAGTTCATAACTCCACAGAGGGTGTGAGCCTGATATATATACATCATTTTCCTTTTCTAATTTAAGGAAATCTCCCGAATTATAGCAGACAGGTGCAACCTTGCAGTTTTTATATATAAACTTTCCTGCCGCACTGTCGGCTGATGTATCAATGTCTGTCCAGAAGCGGAAAGGCTTATTCAAAAGTACTGCATCATATCCAAAACTTTCAACCGTCTTTGCAAGTGCAAACGCTGAAATGATATTTCCATAATCCTGCATAAACCACAATGTTTCAAGTGCAGCCTGTTTTTTGGTTTTTTCTTTACTCATTTAAAAATCCTCCCAAACGGAAATATTATATAAATATCTCAAATATAACGGGCTTGTCCGTTTCGGCAAAAAATTCCGAAATGCCGCCGTCAAATTCCTCTTTATTATGTGAAGATATATATTTGAATCCAAGAGCCTTTGTCATAGCCTCCACAACGTCCATTTTATGAGGTATTATATTATGTTCACCGAATTTTTTTGCTGCCAGAGCACCGCCGTCATTCAAGAGCATGATATGCACATTTTTCTTTATTTCCGATACGTACAAAGCATTGATGTCTTTGATAAAGTCGCTTTCGTCTATGAGCAGATAACTTTCACTGTTATCAACAGCAGACTGTCCCAGGAATGCGGAAACGGCACCATATCCGCCATTTGCCCTCGTGACAGCAAAAACTTTTACACCCGGCTTGATAGCAAATCTGTTAATATGGTCCATAGCCTTTCCTGTACCGATATTCAGTACGGCATTATCGGGTATGCCTATCACAAATCTTTCAACGGCATATAATTTTGAATAATGTCCCGTATGAGGCGGAACACACCTGTCACATTCATCTTTCCAGATACTGTAATACTTATTGTCATTGAAGGAATCCCCTGCAAGCCTTACGAACTTTCTGAAAAAAGTACCTGCCGAGCATTCAAACACCCTCAATACATTATGATATATATCCACTATTTCGCCGTCTTCCGAAACATTCCAGTGACCGACAGGCGAACCTCTTGACATGAGTTTCTTCACTATCTTATCAGAGAAAGAACTCTGACCGCCCACTGTAATGACCGCATCTGCCCACAGCGTATCACAGAAATCACTGTCACTTACACTGTTTATTACATCATTCGGCACTAATGCCTTATCACAGTTCAGATTGGAAAGGGTGTCTTTTATAATAACACAATTATATCTCTCCGCAAATTCATTCACAGCGTCCTCGTCCTGCTTGGAAAGAGGTCTGTTCTGTCCGTAGATGACAAGTATTCTTTTGATTTGCTTGAGCCTGTCAGCCCTTGCTTTCCATGCAGCGTCACCGCTTATAGTTGTTATCTTGTCTATGATTCTTCTGTTGACAAGCGATAAATCATCATTATTCAATGACTGGTCTATATTGCTCTCTATCGGTATATTAATATGAACAGGTCCTCTTGAAAAGCGGTCAAGCTCCAATATGGCACTGCAAATATCACTTCTGAGTTTCCACTGTGAAAGCTCATCAAACTGTCTTGTAATTGTCACACTCTTTTTAACTGCACTGCCGAATATATCATTCTGGGGCGGAATCACACATTCTCCCTGTCCCGAACAGAATGAACGGTCAGCCGTCAATGCAAGTACGGGTAAATGCTGACTTTTCGCCTCTCTGAGTGCTGCAAGACACTCCGACGCTGCCGAACCCGAACCACAGCATAATACAACTCTCCTGTTGAGCCTCTGGGATATTCCCAATGCATAGAAACCTGCACTTCTTTCATCTTCCACGGTATATATCTTAAAGAACGGATCGGAAGAAAACAGCCTTACTAAATTAATATTCTCCCTGCTCGGTGAGATGACTATATTGTCTATTCCATAGGACTTGATATATTCAACAACGGTCTTGCACCTGTTGAAATCATTGGTAAGCTGTGCATTCTGCTCATCAGAAAGAGCTATTCTCTTTACAGGCTCCTTCTTCTTTTCAAGGACATTTTTCAGCCAGTTATAAGAATCTTCTTTTATTTTATTCAGCTTTTCATAAGGCACTCCGTAATCACAGCCGTCAAACAGTCCATATTGCTCATTAATGCACTCAGGCGACTCAAAAAGTCTGTATCTCAGGTCTATCGGCTCAAGCAGAGAAAGGAATCTTTCCGCACCTCTCTTGCTGTTCATGAGAGTGACAAAAGGCTTTTTGAATATAATCGAAAAGATAGTTCCATGAAAACTGTCTGTAAATACACCGCTTGCATGGTCGTAGTACCACATCCACTCATACAAATCGACATCTCTCTTGACTTCCACATTGCCCTTGCCTGTGAGGTCAAGCCTGTTTTTATTTATCTCCCAGTTTTTAGGCGGTTCATCAAGCATGACTATCACTTTCATATTCTTGTCAACAGAGAGCTGTTCCAGCCTGTGACCTATCTCTGCATTCGGATCAAGCACATATGCCAGTATATACGGCTCACTTTCCTCCAGCTTTGCCATGTTGACAAGTGTATAATAATCTTCCATATCACAAAGGAATGTCGGATCGCATACCTGCACAACATCTTTTACACCAAAACTGTTCTCACATATCTCATGCGAAAGTCTGTCCCTTACGGATACGCCGTCAAATCTCCTGAGATTTGCGGCACTCACTCTTTTTTCTTCCTCCGTGCCCTTATAGGGTTTTCCGAAAGACGTGCCGTAGGCAATTTTCTTTGTATTGTCATCTACAAAGCCCAGAAAATACATCTGCTTGTAAGGTCTGCTCAGTCCCACATTCCAGAGCTGGTCAGAACCTACCAAAAATCCCCTGCACTCCTTATTCAGCTCATATAGCTTACTTAAACGCTTTTTATCGCTGATTTTATAAAATACATTCGCTATATTATACGGGTGTGACTTGTTCAAAATTATCTCATGGTCGGGCTTTAAGGGATTTTCTATCATCAACACGGAATATCCCATTTTTACAACGGTCTGATGCAACGCATAATAGGTTGCCATGCTTCCGTAGTTTCTTCCGAACCACAAACCGATGATTCCCAAGTCGTATTTCTTATCTTCATTTGCTACTTCCGGCAGCACAAAATCCACCTCTTTCTGTGGCATTTTTGGTATGCTCACAACCTTTACTGTCTGCTCAATAGGACATGAAAGTGCTTCTTCAAGCCATGCAAAGCTCCGCTTTCTCTCATGCTCCATAATTTCGCTTATCCTGTCATAGTTCACGGGCTGCAAAATCACATCATTATTGATAAGCTCTGACGCTTCATTCACAATCCTGTCATTACATTCAAATATATTGCCAAGTGAACGGAATCTTGAAAAACCTCTGTCAACATTTCCTATCGCCATGAAATTCTTTTTGAATATCAGAGAGAAACATACTCCGTGACAGGAATCTGTCACAACATATTCCGCATGGCTCAGATAATACAGCCAGTCCTCTACCTGTAAATTTTCAATGCAGTTGTCAAGACCAAGATTTCTTCTGTTCTCATCAAATCTCCATAAACTTCCGTCAAGCAGATTGATTATCTTGATACCGCCCAGCTTTTCCGATATATGCAAAAGTGCATCTCTTTTTTCGGGTGACGGATCAAGTATATACGCCGCCATGAAACGCTCATTTTCATTGTGCTGTGACTTCTCTATCAAAGGCTGATAGACTTCATGCGAATCCACAAGGAATACAGGATTCAATACTCTCTGAGCCTCTATCCCGTACATATCACGGCATATTCTTACACCGTCAGCTTCCCTCAATGCAATCGCATTGAATTTTCTCATATATTTTGCAATTTCAACTCTCTGCTCGGGTGACGCAAAATCTATTTCATGTCCGAAAGATGTTGCATATGCAATTTTTCTTTTGGTATCGTCTGCAAAGTCAAGATAAAACGTTTTGCCGAAATTCTGACTTATTCCATAGTTCCAGAGCTGGTCTGAACCTACAAGAAAACCTTCACATATATCATTCAACTTTTTAAGGTCACTTAAAGAATATATCTCACTTATATTATAATGCTCTTTTGCAAATCGCCTTGAATGAGTATCTGTATGTTCAATATCCGTTTTTCCCTCTCTGTTGAGGGGTTTATCTATCATCAAAACGGATTTTCCCATAGACTGCACTGCACGGTTAAGTGCATAATACGTCATCATTGAACCGTAGTTGCAGCCCTGCCATACGCCTATTATGCCTACATCGTATCTATCCATACGCACTTTTTTCCCCCTTTTTTTGAGTGGAAACAGAGTTTCTTTATGCCAAAAAACTCCCTGTTTCTCCATAACCCATTTATTTCAAAGCAAAATCAATGCATTTCTCCATATTGAATGTTCTCAGCTTTTGACACTCACTGCAAGCCATTCTTTACAGCGTTTCTGCTCAGATGATATTTTTGCAGAAACAGTCTTATAGTCCGGTTCCAGCATGATGTCGGGATTTTTCAGCAGATCCTCTGCTTCATATGCAAATTTTCCTGTTATATTGAAAAGTCTGCCGATAGAGTCAAATCTGGAATAACCTCTGAACTTATTCGGGAGTGCAACAAAATTCTTTTTGAATATCATTGCAAGGCATACTGTATGATAGGAGTCTGTGATAATCATTTCCGCATTTCTGATGTAATTGATCCAGTCGGCTGTTTCAACGCCCTTTTCACGTTCTATGCCCATCCTTTCGGCATTCTTGTCGGAAAGGCGGTAGAGTCCGTCAAGCAGGTTGACTGTTTTCATTTCGTTCATTACATTGGAAAGCGTATCAATGGAAATTTTCTTATCTTCCGTGGGATCAATCAGGCATGACAGAATATATTTTTCCTTGGGCAGTTTTATCTTTGACTGATTCGCCAAATCATCATACACTTTTTTATCACACAAAAATACAGGATCTGTTACCTGTTCGGCATTGACTCCGTATATATTTTTAAGAATGTCAACACCGTTATCCTCTCTTACGGATATTCTGTCAAATCTT
>DBXL01000113.1:0-4128 GCA_002309275.1 Ruminococcaceae bacterium UBA1213
GTAGTAGTCTATGGCAGGAGAAGAACGGGAAAAACCGCTTTACTCAGGCATTTTGCAAAAGACAAGCCGTCTTTATATTTTCTTGCAACGGAAGAATCCGAAAGCGAAAACAGAAATGCCTTTGCCGGCATTGTAGCAAGCCACTATAAGAATTCCATATTGGCATCTGCAAAAATCAATGACTGGGAGCCTGTTTTTGATTTGATAGCAGAAAACAGCAAAACGCAAAAGCAAATTATCATCATAGATGAATTTCAGTATATCGGCAAATCAAGTCCGGCATTCATTTCCAAACTGCAGGCTATTTGGGACAATAAATTGCAGGACAGCAATATTATGCTGATTCTTTGCGGTTCTCTCATCAACATGATGTACGACCAGACTTTATCATACAGCAGTCCCTTATATGGCAGAAGAACAGGGCAGATAAAATTAAAACAAATCAGCTTTGAATATTACAAAGATTTTTTCCCGTCACTTACCGAAAAAGAACAGATAGAAAGATATGCCGTTACGGGAGGGATTCCCAAATATATCGAAACATTCTCCAATAATGGCAATATTTTCACCGATATTGAAAAGAATGTTCTTTCAGGTCAAAGTTATCTTTATGAAGAACCGTTATTTCTGCTCTCAAAGGAAGTCAGGGACATCGGCAGTTATTTTTCTATCATAAAGACGATAGCGTCGGGAAAATGCAAGCAAGGAGAAATTGCCTCTGCTCTGGAAATAAAAAATACAAATTTACCGAAATATCTCAATACGCTTATCGAACTTGATATTATTGAGCGTGAAGTACCTGTTACGGAAGGCAATCCCGAAAAAAGCAAAATGGGATTGTATAAGATAAAAGACAATTTTATTAACTTTTGGTTTAAATTTGTCTATCCGAATCGCTCCTATCTGGAATCGGGTTATGCAGATGTAGTCATGAACAAACTGAAAAACAGCTTTATCAGTAATCATGCGGCATTTGTGTATGAAGAAATATGCCGTAATGTTTATATGAGAAAAATGGCGGCAGAGGGTGCATTCGGATTTTTCCCTGATAAAATCGGCAGATGGTGGGACAGAAAAGATACCGAAATCGACATTGCTGCTGTCGAAGAAGAAGGCAGGAATATTATTTTCGGTGAATGTAAATATACAAATTCTCCTATGGATATTGACATATATCACAAACTTCTCCATAAAAAAGACATGGTTACATGGAACAGGAATGACAGAAATGAAAAATATGTATTTTTCAGTATCAACGGATATACGGAAAGATTTGAGGAATTTGCAGAAAAAAATGATAATATCATTTTGATTCAGGCATGAAAAATAGCGGCAAATCTGTTTGTTCAGACTTGCCGCTTTGTTATGTTCAAATATACTGTATGGGAGAGAAATTTGTTATTTTAATCCGTAATTCTTCAATTCCCGTATGAACGCACTATGGCGGGGATATTTGCTTTTGTACGCGGACAGAAGTGCTTGTTTGCTGCCGTTTTGACCGTGAGATTCCAATACTTCTCCCAAAGCGGCTATGTAGGAGGCACATTCATTGTAATATCCTCTTTTCTGTTCCGAAACAATAAGATTTGTGCGGAGTTCCGTCAAAGCGGTCAGCTTTTCCATAATTTTCTGCCGTTCCTCATCAGACAGCTTTTCGGGACATCTTGTCTGTTGGAACAAGTCCCAAAACAATAATGTATCGTTATTTTCGGATTGCTGTGTCCCACGGCAGTAATCTTCCGCATGAAATGACATATATTCCGAAGCAGTCGTGCACATTTTCAGCATGGCACCGTTAAGGCGTGTATTATTGTACATTAGCAGGAAAAACAGGGGTATGCCGCATTTCAGAAATGTGTATGACCAGCCGAGAGATTTCTGTGCTTTCATGCCTTTTTGGAGTACGTCCATATAATCTCCGAGAAGAAATAAAAGTCTGTATTTATCTTCATTGCCGAAATAATATGAATTAAGTTCATTTGCTTTTCCGGGCACATAGGCAGATTGCTGTTTGTTTGTACTGTGTGCAGATATAATTGCTCTGATTTCCTGTTCAATCTCAGAAAAATTGCCGTACATTGTCATAAGTCTGAGAAGATTTGTTGCTGTCGGACAGGAACGGAATGCTTCAAGCCAGCAATACTCTGCTTTTTCGGTATCGTTGGAAATCAGAGCATATTTTGCAGTCATAAGGGCAACATTACTCCTGATTGTATAATGAGCCGGAATAATTTCCAATGCCCTTATACCTGTCTGCACAGCTTTTTTTGTGTCGGCAAACGGATTTTTCTCCAGAATGACATCGTATATACACGGGTGGACAGCACCATATTTTTCGGCGTAATGCACTAACTTTTCATTATCCGCTATCATGGCAACAGATTCTCTTAACAGGCTTTCTGTCAGACTTCCCGACTGATTACAAAGAAATTCTGTCCAGCAGTCAAGAAATTCCGGTATATGCGGAAGTTCACGGTCACTGTGCTGCATGAGTTTTTCGAGGTTGATACCCCTGCATTCAGATAATTCCATAAAACGATATATCGTTTCCGCACGCTTTGGCAACGGCAAAGCCATATAAGCGGCATACAGCATATCAAGGATAATTTTTTCATAATCGGCGGATATCAGTTCATGCTCAAACAAGTCACCTAAATAAAAAGTTTCCTCATCTTCATATTCACTTTCAACCTCAATGTTCAATTCAAGCAGTGTTTCCGCAAGCTGCAAGGCATCATCATATTTTTCCCAGTCTGTCAGGGTATGAATCATCTGACACGCTGACAATACGGTATCCGCAATATGCTCCGTATCATGATAGATATACGGATCTTCCTCATCATTGTACCAGTCATCATATTCTTCATTGCACTCACTTGTCAGAACCGCTTCACCTATTCTGATAAGGTCGAGTTTTTCATATAACGAGGATAAATCAAATGCCTGTTCATGTTCATTATCTTTTGGCTTTTTAGCAGAGTCCGCGAACTCACTCAGCCTTGTCAAAAATTCTCTGCGGTCATCTTCATTCAGTATTCGTGCTTCGTTATGGATAAATCCCACAAGCTGCTCTTTATTCATGGAAACAGCCAGTTGATCTACTTTGTGTAAAAAGTCCGTCATTAACATCGTTTTTTATTACCTCCGTTCAATTTCATATAGGGAATCAGGGTTTCTTTTGATATATACTCTGATTTTAGCATAAAGAGTGATCATTATCAAGGATGAAATCAGATTCTGTCGTATTTTAGTATATTCCGAAAATATGCGTAAAATATAAAATATAACCTCTTATTTTATGCAATATTTTCTTGACAGCACCTCTTATTTTATGTACTATAAATGCAAATACTTAATCCGGAGGAATGAAAAAATGCTGAAACGAAAAATATATGATAAACTGCTTGCATGGAAACAGCAGCGACGTGATGAAAATATCAAAAAGTGTCTTTTGGTTAAGGGTGCCCGTCAGGTAGGAAAATCTTTTATTATCAGGGAATTCGGCAAAAACGAGTATGCGGCTTTTGTCTGCATCGACTTTTTCCGCCAGCCTGCTCTCAAATCCATATTTGACGGCGATCTGACACCCGAAGAAATTTTAAAAAGAATGACAGCGAATATCCGTGATTTCAGCCTTGTGCCGGGAAATACCCTGATATTTCTTGATGAAATACAGCGTTGCGGAAATGCCCGTACTGCTATCAAATTTCTTGCGGAGGATATGCGTTTTGATGTGATTTCGTCAGGCTCTCTTATGGGGCTGACCTATGGCGAAGATGATGACGATGATGTGGAAGTGCCCGAATCCATTCCTGTAGGCTATGAATCACAAATGACCATGTATTCCCTTGATTTCGAGGAATTTTTATGGGCTTACGGCCATGATGACAAAGCGATAAATATTCTTCGTTCCTACTATGAAACAGGAGAAACCATACCGGAAGTCATTCACAACAAGTATGAAGCCATTTTCCGTGAATTCATGGTTGTCGGAGGAATGCCCGAAGCGGTAGCCGATTTTGCGGAACACAAAGATTTTAATCGAGTTGCACGAATACAGAATGACATTCTTGCGGAATACAGAGATGATATAGCCAAACATGCCAAAGGCAAGGAAAAACAGCTTGT
>DBXL01000113.1:4259-8507 GCA_002309275.1 Ruminococcaceae bacterium UBA1213
TCCGAGATAGTCAATGCCTGCTATAACATACATGAGCCGTATCTTCCGTTAATGGCAAATGCCAATGAAGATCAGTTCAAGCTGTATGTCAACGATACGGGGCTTTTGTGCTGTATGTATGGCTTTGAAACAAAGCTCGCCATTCTCAATGACACCATTAAAGGCAATGCAAGGGGCGGTATCTATGAGAATATCATTTCGGAATGTCTTATCAAGCAGGGATACACGCTTTATTACTTCAAGCCTGATAACGACCATGAAATAGAATTTCTGATAGAGAAAAACGGGGAAGTCATACCGATAGAAGTGAAAGCAGGAAATAACCCGACTATATCACTCAACAATTTTATCAGCGACTTCAAGCCGTCCGTGGCATACAAGCTGATTGGCGGCAGAAACGGTCAGTCAGGTGTCAAATCAACTCTCCCTCATTACTTTGTCATGTTCATTTGAGTATTTGCGTTTTAAAATCGTCTGTAGAGTCCATACAATGCTCTGTATTGCGTTCAAAACCCAAAAAGGTAAAATTATACCCCTGAACAAAACAATGCCGTAGAACGCAAATATGAGCGTCCTGCGGCGTTGTCGCTGATAAATATTTGTATTTTCATAATAGAGATAATCATATCAAATAACCACAATATAATCATTCTCATTACGAATTTTTGTGTCTTGACACACTTTTTCGTAATGAAAGTATCAAAATAAATATATTCCAATTAGTATTAAAAGCCGCCCGAAATTTTTATGTTTCAAGCGGCTTATCTTATATTTATTTAAACGGACAATTATTTTAGTATTCAATGTTGGAAGTTTAGAACACATCATAATTTCATAACGTATAGACAATTGAATTCAATCTATATTTTTTACGATCTTCCAAAAATATTAAAACTTACAAAAAAAATTCTAAATATGTAAAAAAATATTGCATTTTTTTGAAATTTGTGGTAGCATTACTATTATAGGGAATTTTAGTGTTCTAAAAGTTTGTGTTAAGGGAGTGGTAAGAATGCCGCCGTTGACTTCGGAACAGAAAAAACATCAGGAAGAATATTATGCAGCCAAGAGAAGATATGTATTAGCATTTGAAGAAAAACAAAGATTACAAAATAAAATTATTGGTATACAGAATGATCGTCCTAAGCTTATCAATAAAATGAATGAACTTGAAAGCGAAAGAAAACGAAATTCGGAAGCTTTGGAAGAAATCTCGAAAACAAATTCAAGTGATGGAGATTTTGAAGATAGTATGAAAGACAGTGCGGGTAAACTCGAAACGGCAGCACAGGGTTTTTTGGCTATTGGAACTTCAAGTGTTGCGGAACTCAAAGACTTGACTGAAGTTTTTTCACATACCGATATCCAGACAAAAAATTCTATGGACAGTGTATTTGAAAATATAAAAAATATTAAAAATGCGATAAGCAATAAGATAAGCGATTTGATTACAGAATATAATACAGCTGAAAATGAATTACAGCAGTCTTATGAGAATGAAAGACGCTATAATGAGGAGATTTATACACAGAAAAAAATTATGGAAAATGCTGAATGGGACATGGCATATCATAAAAGATTTTTTCAGTGAAAAATAACGAAAAATTTATGAATTTTATAAGGAGGACAGCCTATGGCAACCATTACATTATACAAGGACAAAGTGAACAGTGTAGGTGGTCTTCTGGATAACATTATCAAATCAGTAGATAACTTCGATGTACAGTTGAGTACTCTTAAAAGTACTCTGCAAGGTGTTGACAGCAGTACCTGCAACCTTCAGGATACGGTAGACAGTATAAGTTCTTCTTCCAGAAGTCAAAAAGAAAAAATTGATGATCTGAGGAAACTTAATTCCAAGCTTACTGAGTTTATCCAAACGGCAAAAAACAGGGATTCCTCTGCCCGTGATGAGATAAATAAAAAGAAAGAAGATTTTTATACCAAATACTCGTATTTGAAACCTGAATGTGAGAAATCATGGCTCGAAAAAATATGCGATACCGTAAAGAAGGTTGGCGATTGGTGTGCAGAACATTGGAAGCTTCTGGCAACGATTGCTCTTGTGGCAGTTTCAATCGCATTATTGGCAACAGGTGTCGGAGGTATCATTGCAGGAGCTTGTTGGGGTGCTATTCTGGGTGCGGTGATTGGCGGTGTTTCCGGAGGGCTTGAAAGCATGGCAAATGGAGGCTCTTTCCTTGAGGGTTTTGAAGAAGGAGCATTTTCCGGAGCTGTCAGCGGTGCCATTATGGGCGGTGCTATGGCAGGTATTGGACAGCTTGGCATGACGCTTGGCAAAGGCATAAGCTGTATGTCCAAACTCGGAAAATTCGTTAAGGGTGTAGCTGCTATTTCAAAAGTGACCAGTACTGCTATGGGAGCATTTGATACTGTTGCACTTCTGGATAAGGCTTTCGGTCCGGGCTATATTTCTGATCTTAATTCCAAACTTCACCAAAACAAATTTTACAATTATTTCCAGGTTGGAGTGTCTGCAACGGCAGCTCTGACTGGCGGTATGACAAAGACAATGAAGTGCTTTGTTGCGGGAACTCTGATATTGACTGCAGCAGGTCTTGTGGCTATCGAAAATATCAAAGCCGGTGATAAGGTTATTTCAACAGATGTCAATACGATGCAGTCTGACACGAAAGAAGTACTCGAGACGTATGTCCGTGAAACAGATAGACTTGTACATCTTACAGTAAACGGTGAAGAAATCATAACTACCTTTGACCACCCATTCTATGTTCATGGGCAGGGATTTGTCAATGCCTGCAACCTTTGTATCGGCAGTGAACTGGTAGATTTGAATGGAAATATTCTCAAAGTGGAGAGTATTTACCGTGAAGTTCTCGATAATGAAACTCGTACAGTTTACAATTTCAAGGTTGACGATTATAACACATATCATGTTGGTGAAAATATGATATGGGTTCATAATGCTGATTGTAATATAGAGTTTACAAATAAAAAAGGTCTGAATAAAGAGGAATATGAACGTCAGTTAAAGCAACAGCAAGATGGTTTAAATAAGATGACGGTAGAGGAATATCAAAAAAATAGGGCTAATTATAGAGAAAATGGAAGATCATCGGATAGTTCTGCCTATCAAAAAGCCGCTAGGCAAGAAGCTATAGCTGATAGAAGGGCAGCAAATATAAAAAAAGGGATGTCATATAGCGAAGCTAATGCTGAAGCAAATAATTGGGCTAAAGGACAGTCAGCCTTGCATGGACCGGATCAAATTGCTGGTGGTAGTGCTAGTGATATTACAGGACTGGGCGATTCAAGGGTAAATTCATCTATTGGCTCTCAATGGAAAGCTGATTCTAGGATAGGAACTTTGGATGCATATGTAGATGAATTGGCTGCTGGTTTAACAGATGCGGAGAAGAGTACAACATATCTTAACGTAGAATTAATATTAAGATGATTGATAAAGAAAGAGAGTATAGTGCTAATGATTAAAGATTTTAAAAAAGAAATGTCTGTAAATGAAGATGTATTAAAATCATATTCTGATAAACTGCCCAAGGAATTGATTGAAATTTGGAAATCATATGGTTTCGGATCTATTATCAATGGATATTTAAAAATTATAAATCCTGATGATTATGTTGAATTACTTGAACAGACGTATTCCAGAGGAAAAGTTTCTGTTCCTATAATGGTAACAGCTTTTGGCGATATTATTACTTGGGAAAAAGGAAAATATGTTGGCATTGTAGAGTATAGATATGGCAGAAACGACATTATTGTTACTGGTTTTGATATATTCATATCTCTTTTAAGTGACGAAAGTTTTTTGAATGATTATTTAAAAATAGATTTTTATAAAGAGGCTGTTGGTAGATTTGGAGAGCTTTCTTATGATGAATGTTTTGGATATGTTCCCATTTTGGCTATTGGTGGTAAGGAAACAATAGATTCTTTAGCAAAGGTTAAAATTAAAGAACATATTGCTTTAATAACTGAATTTATTGACTGTATATAGGAGGTGGGTTTGTGATAAAAGTTGTAAAAAATATAGAAGATTTGATTGCTGAATCTAAGGTGTGCTTTATACAGGAACAATATAGGGAAGCTTTGAACCTTGCTGAAAAGGCAATAGAACTGGATCACAAAAATGCGGATGCACACCAATGTGCAGGAAATGCCTATATGTCTCTTAAAAAATATGATTTGGCAATAGAGCATTATAAAACAGCAGCAGAGAGTGATTTCGATAACGGTGACAGGTAT
>DBXL01000179.1 GCA_002309275.1 Ruminococcaceae bacterium UBA1213
TTGTCTATATCGGGAAAAATATTTTTTTCCTGTATCTCCGCCACAGGCGTTGTCGTGTTCAGCGAACACAAAGAACCCAATGTAGTAGTTACAAAATAATATCCCCTCTCAGCCACATCTATTGTAACTTCATCATTTTCTGCCTTCTGATATAAATAAACAGCGTATTCGGGAATATTCTCTTTCAGAAACTCCGCCAGCTCCTCTGCACTGAAATCCTCATCTGCCTCCACAATGTCAAATTCTTCATTCCCCTCACGAAATATAAGACCATTTTCCATATTTTGAAGCACATGATACCATACAGAATCTTTTCTTATCGCATATATATATTTCCCGTCACCGTCAACGGCATAGTCAAATATTTTATATGCACTGTAGGTCTGTTCGGCAACGGCATTTTTGATAACTATACTGTAATGTTCCATTCCCCTTTGCGCCCGTTCCTGCCCGACAGCCTGCACAGGAAATGACATGAACAGCAAAACAGCACACAGCATAATATATATTTTTTTCATTCACATCTCCCCCGCAAAGAAAATTGCCAAAAAATGTACAATATTCCAAGAATTTTAAATATCCTTTCTGTTATAATAACATAAAAATGCTTTCAGTCAATATTTTTTGTACTAAATTAGCACTTTTCACAATACAGCATATGGTATATCCTACATAATTGTAAAAATGACAGATTTTTATATCATTTTTATATCATTTTTGTATTTTTTGAACCCGAAACTGTAACTTTTTCTGTAATCGGCTTTTATACTTTTCACATAAAAATTAATCAAAAAATCTTGATAATCAATCCAAATTGATATATAATGATAGTCAGGACGTAAAACAAGTTTCTAAGCTGTACAAAATTTTTACCATAGGTAAATATAAAACTGTTGTGTTTTTTCCGCACTTGTGGTAGTATTATTTCATGCAATTTTTTGGGAGGTGCTTTTAATGAAAGACAATCAGCCGACAATGATATTTTCTATTTCCGACAGCCACGAAGAAAGTGTAAAAACTATCATAAAAACCGTTTACAATGCCCTCGAGGAAAAGGGCTACAATCCCATCAGCCAGATAGTAGGATATATTCTTTCGGAAGATCCGACTTATATAACTACTCACAACAATGCAAGGGCTCTTATCCGTAAAATTGAGAGAGATGACCTGCTCGAAATACTTCTTAAAAACTATATACAATCATGAAAAGGAGAGAGAATAATGGCAGAAGAATTTTTGCAGTATCAAAATAAACCGCTTGTCAGATGCGGTGATGTGATTTACTACGGGGATATGAATGATAAATGCGTTGCAAAGCTCACTATCAAGTCAAAAGTAAAGGTCGGTGACATGGATTTTGCAGACAGAGTCTTTATTCAGATTCTCAGCACGGACTTTTCCGACCCCAAAAAACTCGTTATCCAAAAAGGTGAACAGACAGGACTGTTTTCAGCGATTGATACGGCTTATGTATGGCTTAAAAAGGCTCTGAAAACGTGATGAATTATTTTTTACTCTCTTGCAAAAAATACAATTATGTATTATAATGTTTCTATCTTAATTAAAGAAAGGGTTTTTTAAAATGGCACAGATTACAAAAGATACGATTATAGGCGATATTCTCGATATTGACGAGACTACTGCACCGATTTTTCTTTCCATCGGTATGCACTGCCTGGGCTGTCCTGCCTCAAGGGGCGAAACCGTTGAACAGGCCTGCATGGTTCACGGTGTAGATGTTGACGCTCTTTTAAAGGCTGTCAATGAGCATATCAAAGACAAATAATATAGGAGAGTGTTGTTGATGTTCAGACTTGATGAAAGGCTTGCCCTCTGTGCAGAATTTGTGCGTGAGGGTGCAAAGCTTGCAGATGTCGGAACAGATCATGCTTATCTTCCTGTATGGCTTGCGTGCAGCGGCAGAATTTCCTCAGCCGTTGCGTGTGATGTCAGAGTCAAACCGCTTGAGAATGCCAAAGCCAATATCACCAAATACCATGCCGGAACCATTGTTTCTACGGCACTTTCTGACGGTCTGGACAGTATTTCTCCCGACCTTGCAGATGATGTTGTTTTTGCAGGAATGGGCGGAGAGCTTATTACAAAAATCATCATGCGGACGCAATGGCTGCGTGACGGGAATAAACGGCTCATTCTTCAGCCGATGTCCCGTGCAGACACGTTGCGTCTGTTTTTATGCGAAAACGGCTTTCATATACAGGAAGAAAAAGCCTGCATTTCTGCCGGCAAAAGTTATTCTGTCATGCTGTGCGTGTATGACGGCATGAAAAGAACTTGCAGTGATGTTTTCCAATACATCGGACTGCTTGAAAATGACCATTCCTATGAATCCAAAAGATATATATATGTCATCAATGAAAAGCTCAAAAAAAAGTTAAAAGGCTTTGACCAAAACTCAGACGAATATAAAAACCTTTATCAAACAGTATCACATCTTGACATTCTTTCAGAGGGGGTTACTTTATGACAACTGCCAAAAATATATATGATTTTATCAACGGCTTTGCACCGTTTGAAACGCAAATGCACTTTGACAATGCAGGCTTACTTATCGGAAGTGAAAACACTCTTTCCCATACAGTCATACTTTCCCTTGACCTGACATCTGATGTGATAAAAGAGGCTGTTCAAAAAAATGCCAAAATCATTATTACCCATCACCCTGTCATATTCAATCCTCTTAAATCCATTTCAAGTGAAAGTGCCGTTTTCAAGTGCATACAAAATAATATCACCGTCATATCTGCACATACCAATCTCGATATTGCAAAAAACGGTGTCAATGAAGCCCTTGCAGACTATGCAGGCGTGACGGCTGACGAGTATTTCAATGATGACTGCATGATTTTCGGACATCTTGAAAAGCCTGCCGAATGCAAAACTCTTGCCGATTCCCTTAAAAGAAACATAAGCGGTCTGCGTTACACCGATACGGGCATGATACAAAAAATAGCTGTTTCGTGCGGTGCAGGCGGGGGAAATATTTTTCTTGCCAAAAAATGCGGTGCTGACGGCTTTATTACAGGCGAGATAAAACACCATGAAATTATTTTTGCCAATGAAAACAATATCGCTGTATTTGATTTAGGACACTTCAATTCCGAAAATCTCATTATTCCCCGACTTTCCAAAATGCTGTCGGATAATTTCCCCGATACAGCTTTTCTTCCGTCTGAAACTTTTTCCGATAAACTCATCTATGTCAAAGGAGAATTTCAATGAAATACTGTTCAAAGTGCAAAAAAGTCCATAGCAACACCGAAATTCAAAACTGTCCTGTCTGCAGGAGAAAGCTGATTGAAAATCCCAACGGCTTTTCTCCCGTGAATCTCATCACCGCCAACGGCTTTGAATTGGAAAGAATCAAATCTGCATTGATGGATTCAAAGATACCCTTTTCCGTGAAAGAGGAAAAATATGATACAGGCTTGCAGATACTCAATACCGCACCGCCTGAAAACTGTTCCTTTCTCATACCCCTCAGCCACTATGATAAAGCTGTTGAAACTCTTATCGGCATAGGGGCTTTAAGTGCAGAAGCCGTTGAGGAAATTGACAAGGCGGATAAAGAATATCTTGAAAAAGCCCGTGAACAAGAAAAAAAAGACGAACTTCCCGAAGGGAAAGCCCGTCTTATCAGAATCATTTCATTGATAGGATTTCTTGCCGTTTTAGTGGCATTTTCATTTTTAGTTGACTATCTTCTGTCATTCCTCACACCGCTTTTAGGCTGGTCGTCATAATTTAATGATATTGCGGATAATCTGCACTCCGTCAAAGCGTACCCATATATCATACGGCATAACTCCGTGTGCATTTTCAAAAAGTCCGTAGTAAAAATGGAAATACGACAATACAAGCACTCCTATCAAAAAGCCCCTTGCAAGCATTTTTCTCTGTTTTTCAGACGTGAGAACAATGCTTTTTCCATTTGCCAGAGTCGTATTGATACCCTTTGCTTCAAGCGAACGGTATATCACAGGCACCAACAGCACTATAAAAATAACAAAATAATAGGAAAGTCTTTCAAGAATGCTGTGCTTTGACATGGCGACCATGAGTATAGTACATATCAGACAGAGATTAATAAGATATTTATTTTCATTGGTGATATTGATAGTACCGAATTTTACAAGAATAAATGCCGTTGCCGTGACAGCGAGAGGAAGTATGGCATATATAAAAGAAAGTCCCTCTGTCAGAAACTGTGTATTTTCATATTCCTCATGGTAGAAATTAGTAATTATAGCAATAAATCCCTCTGAGGACATATAAAACCACAATATAAAATAGCCATATACAATCAATTCTTTCATTTTCGGCTGCATTTTCACAAGAAAATACACGGGTAAAACAAATATTACAGTCTGATGGAATACTGACGCAAAAAGTATGGTTATCAAATACCAGACAAACTTATTTCTTTTAATAAAAGACCATGCCAGCATCATCAGTGATACAGCTATCATTTGCCTTAAAAAGTTCATCTCCATGAAGTAGATGAAAAGATTGACATAAAGAATCGTGGAAAGTGCAGGCATATCAGAATTTTTTCCGATAAAGACCGCCGCAGGCACGATTGCTGTTACACTCAGAAAAACAATATACCATATATAATTCGGCAGTACCATTCCCAACAGTTTCGTCAGCACGACAAAGCCTATTTCCCAATCCCTGTAGGTAAGACTTGTAAAGCCCTCTGCATTCATCTGTTGAAAGCCTATGGTGTACATATTATAGTCATAGCCTACCTGAGTTCTGAGTGCCATGACAAGAAAAAGCTGTGTGAATGCCACTATCACAAAACATATTTTTTTGTTTTTGGAGGGCTTCCTGATACAGAACAGCCACGCCCACAGTATTAAAAGCAGATTATTGAAAGTATAAAACAGCAAAATTTAACAGCTCCTTTTCTTAACCGCAACCACAGACCAAAAAATGAATCTGCCGTTCCCTGTAATTGCTCATTGCTAATTGAAATCACCTTGCGTTTTTTGAAAACACGGCTTTTAACAGCGTTTTAAACAGTATTTTTATATCAAAGCCGATAGACCAGTTTTCTATGTAATAAATATCATGCTTAATTCTGTCCTCTATGGAGGTATCGCCTCCCCGCAGGTCGTTGACCTGTGCCCAGCCCGTGATACCCGGTTTGACATAGTGCTTGACCATGTACAGCGGAACGGATTTTCTGAACTGCTCCACATAATATGGTATTTCCGGTCTTGGTCCTACAAGGCTCATATCCCCTTTCAGCACGTTGAACAGCTGGGGCAGTTCATCTATACTGAATTTCCGTATGAATAAACCCACCTTTGTACACCTTTCATCATTCTTTGCCGTCATGGAAATATCCCCTTCGGTTTCCACCCTCATGGAACGGAATTTATACATGATAAACGGCTTATTGGAAAGCCCTACACGCTCCTGCTTGAAAATGATATTTCCCTTTGAAGTGGCTTTGATGGCAACTGCCGTTATCAGCATGACGGGTGAAAAAAATATCAGCATTAAAATAGATACCACTATATCAAGAAATCTTTTTATAAACCTGTTGAAAGTGCTTTCAAGAGGCACTTTCCTGATACTCAAAAGAGGCATACCGTCAAAACTGGAAATATATATCCTTGAGGAAAAGCCTGCAAACATATTCGGCAGAATTGAAAATTTAATCCCCCAATTTTCACATATCGCAATGAGATGTGACAGAGAGGGCTGAAGTCTGTCCGAAAGCATTATCACGGCTTCATCAGGCGGAGAGTTTTTGAAAAAAGCAGATATTTTCTTGTAATTGCCCAGATACGCTATCTTTACGGCGGAATCGGGCGCTGATGCAAAATAGCCTGAAAGCTCATATCCCATATCCGTTGAAGTCTGTATTTTTTTGATAAAATTCTCCGTACAGTTATTCACGCCGATGATAGCAATATATTTTTTATTGTATCCCCGACTTCGCATATATTTCAATATATTTCTCAAACACGCTCTGTAAACAATCGCAAGGAACGTGTTGAAAATATAATAAAAAAGTATGAATACCTGAAATTTAAACAGGCTTTGACCAAAAATGGCTACTGCTATCTGCACGATACAGAAAAATAAACTCGCTTTCAGAACATTGACCGCCTCAACTATGAATTTAGTCGAGCGGTAGGAACGGTATAAGTCAAAGGCATAGTTGAAAATGATCTGACACAAAGCCATTACCGCCATAAATACAGCAGGTATTTTTATATCCGTGACATACCCGTAAAGTTCATTACTGCTTGATATGGCACTGTATAAAATATATGACAGCGTACAGCTTGACACGCTTATCATTATATCCATTGCAACGTGAACTGCATTCAGCTTGCTTTGATTCTGCTTTATCAACTCGCCCTCACCGCCTGTTTATTTTTCCGCCATGAACCTCGCTGTTTTATAATCCTGTGCATACGTTATCTTGATATTCTCGGCACTTCCCCGAACAAGCATCACTTTTTTTCCCTTTGCCCTGAAAAGCCTGCATACATCTGTAGCAGTCTTTTTTTCTTTCTCCGAAAGAGAATTGTATATTTCATCAAAATCGCCTGTTCTGAAAGTCTGGGGAGTCTGCACCAGAAACATTTTTGACCTGTCAGGAAAATCCTCTGCCATCTCCCCGTCAGATGAAACCGCAATGGTATCCGTGGCAGGCACTGCCACTGTACATATATCACATTTTTCTATTGCACAAAGGCTTTCACTTATCATTCTTTCATCAACAAAAGGTCTCGCTGCATCATGCGTCAATATAATATCCTCTTTTTTGCATTTGAGTTTTTCCTGTGCAAATGCAATGATATTTTTAACAGTGCCGTTTCTGTCGGAACCGCCCTCTGTCAGAAATATATTTTCCCTCTCAGGCAGAAACTTCTTTACAAGAAATTCCGCCATTTTCAGCCATTCTTTATTCATGCCTATGATAATAAAATCACTCTGTCTGATAAACTTTTCAGCCGTATAAATAAACAGAGGCTTTCCGCCCAGCTCCATGAACTGTTTCGGCAAATCACTGTTTCCCATGCGTGAACCCGTACCGCCTGCCACTATCCCTGCAATTATCATCATTCATCTTCCTCATCAAATCCAAATTCTTCTTTTTCTTTATTTTTCAAAAATCTCCCGTACCTTATCGCAAACGCAACAAGACATATCAATGCAAGAGATGTTTCAATCGTTATAATAAGCCAGCTGTATTTATTTCCCTGAGAGTCCGAAACCGTCACGGTACATTCTTTGGAAAGCCTGCCGTCAAGCGTAGAAAAAGTTATCACAGCAGTACCTTCCGAAACAGCCGTAATTCTGCCGTCAGCGTCAACCGTTGCAATTTCCTCGTCATCGGTTTCCCCCATGACCGCAGGCAAAACCGCCTTTGACGGTCTTGCATAGAATTTCATATCATACGTTTCACCGCTCTTTAAAGTGACCTCCTCCGACATCAGCATTAATTCCTTTATGTCCGACTCTACATCTGCATTATTTTGGTAAAGCACCACTATCTCACTGCCGTTTATGATACAGGTGACGTTTAAATTATAATTTCCTGCTGTTAGCTGTGTTTTGGCATAGGGGGTTGTATCCTTTTCCGCCCTGTATGCCAAAAGGGCATATTCTCCCTGCTTCACGCCTTGTATGGTGAATGTGCCGTTTTCATCTGTCCGGACACGCTTAAAGCCGTTGGAATTCCTCAATTCCATGAATACATTGGTTTTCTTATCGCCCGTTATCGTGAAAACAGAGCCTTTTACAGTGATATTTGCCCCGCTCTGCTCACTGTTGGCATTTACTTTTACAATACACTTTTTAAACACGGCATCACTTTTGGAAGTCACCGTGACAACTGCAACACCTGTTTTCAATGCTTTGATATAGCCGTTGCTGTCCACCCTTGCAACAGAACTGTCTGATGAACTGAAAGTCAAAGTACCGTCAGCTTCTTCGGGCTTTACAGTCGCTTTTATCGTACTGCTTTCACCGACTTTCAGAGTGATTTCCTGTGAAGATATGACTATATCTTTCGGCGAAACGCCGTTCAGAACGTTGACAACACACTGTGCAGAAAGTCCCCCTGACGTTTCACAATTAATTTTAGTCGTACCCAGAGATTTGGCAGTGATATTTCCGTCACCGCTGACCTCCGCAATAGACGGTTCATCTGAATAAAACATGACTTTTTCAGAAGTTCCCGTGACCGTCAGCTGATAGCTTTGATTGATATATATATTTACAGACGTGGCATTTATATCCAGTTTTTCATTCTCCGCAAAAACAACAGCAGGAAAAACGGAAAATATCATCATCAGCACCAACGCCATACATAACATATTTTTTTTCATGCAAAAACTTCCTCCGTGTATTCTCTGTCAAGTATTTTTAAAAGTTCAGGCTTTGTATTCTCTATCAGATACCTTTCATCAAGACAGGCATTCTTTTTGATAGAATGGTACAAATTCTCATCTGAAAGAATTTCATCAAGACCTGTATATATATCACTTACAAGCAAGCCGTTTTTTTTATTTTCAATAAGGTCGCTGTGACCTTTTATGTCCGTTGCCACAACAGGTACTCTGCAATAAAGTGCTTCCATGACGTTGAAAGGCAAGCCCTCCATTTTTGACGCTGTTACTAAAACATCACTGCACCTGTAAAGATATGAAATCTCTTTAACCTGCCCCAAAAAACATATATTTCTGTCAATTTCAAGGCTTTGTGAAATTTTCCTGCACGTTTCAAGCATATCCCCGTCACCTGCCAAAACCAGCTTTATATTTTTATGCTTTTTCAAAAGCCTTTCCAATGCCTGTATAACAGCAGTCTGATTTTTTCGTTTCGAGAACTCCCCCACGCACAAAAGCATTTTATCACTTTCGGAAATCCCCATGCTTTTTCTTATCTCATTCCGCTTTTTATCGGAAATTTCAGGAAATCTCTCTCCCACAAGTCCCATGCCGTATATGAAATACAGCTTTTTCCCCAGTTTATATTTTTCTGCCAGTGAAAAGTCCTCTTTATTCATTACAACAAGGCTGTCCGTCACATTCCTTGTCAACTTCTCTGCAAGCAGATATATTTTTGATTGCAAACCGCTTTTTTCACCGAACATATACCCGTGAGAGATATGCACATAATACGGTCTTTTCCTCAGTCCCATCACGGCAAGCCTTGCCGACGCACCTGCAAGAGTGGAATTTGAACATACTATATCATATTCATTTTCACTCATTATCCTTTTCAAAAGCCTCACCGTATGCAGATTATCAGGCGAAAACGGATTTTTTGTAAACTTCACGTTATAGCAGTTATCTATCAGAGGGCTTTCGGATATGCCCTGCACCGCAATATCTACTTGAAATCCCCTGCTTTTGAAATACTCTATATAGGGCATATGAAAATTATGTATATGCGATACCCTTGACGCACATATCAGAATTTTTTTTATCTCTTTCATTTTCACTCTTTTATCGACTGCATATATTTGTCGCTCACGTCAGAGGCATTTCCCATATCAATTATCATGCCTTTATCCAGCCATACGGCTGTACGGCATATTTTTTTGACCTGTGCCGTACTGTGCGATACATATAATATAGTCGTACCGCCTTTGAGCATCTGCTGTATGCGTTCCTCGCACTTCATGCGGAACTTTGCGTCACCGACAGACAAAACTTCGTCTGCAATGATTATATCCGCATTCACGCACGTTGCCACTGCAAAGCCTAATCTTGACACCATGCCCGAAGAATAATTCTTTATCGGCACATCTACAAATTTTTCCAGCTCCGCAAACTCTATGATTTCATCAAATCTCTTTTTCATATATTTTCTTGTATGCCCGTGCATGGCACCTACCAGAAAAATATTCTCCCTTGCAGACAGCGACCTGTCAAAACCTCCGCTCATCTCAATCAACGGGGCAATCGTTCCTTTTACTTCAACAGAGCCTCTCGTTGGCTTGATAATTCCTGCAATGGTTTTCAGTAAAGTGGATTTTCCCGAACCGTTCCTGCCTATCAATGCAACAGAGTCGCCTTTATGCACTTTCAGACTGACATTCCTCAATGCCCAGAACTCTTTATATCCTATATTTCCCTTTACCATGTTGATAAAATATTCTTTCAAGCCTTCTTCACGGTTCTTGCTCAAATTGAACATCACCGAAACATTTCTCACATCTACGCATATATCTTCATCATCATAGTAATCCCCTACACGCAGACTTTCATTGATAGTCGGATTTACAATCTCAACAGCATTATTGGTAATATCTATCATACAAAGCACCTCATATATACAAAAAGAAACGGTCCTCTTTTTCTTTAAATGTCGTCATTCCCAGAATAAGTGTCAGAATACTGTAAAAAGTGGCAACTATCAGAAGCCTTTCTGACGGCATGGTATTATTCAAAGCAAAATCACGGAAAATAGTGATATAAACATACAGCGGATTCAGCTCAAACAGGAAACGGTAATTTTCAGGGATAATGTCTATGGGATAGAATATCGGAGTGATATAAAGCCATACTCTCCTCACGATATTGAAAAGATAACTCAGGTCACGCAGAAAAGTGCCGTATGCACATAAAAACAGTCCCAATCCAAGCGTAAATATGTATGCCAGCACTATCGGGAAGAATATCAGAAACATATAGGGACTCGGCTGAACGCCTATTATAAACGATACCGCAAAATACGGTATCAGTGATAAAAGCATTGTAATAAAATGCTGTGTCACCGAAGATATGCAGAAGAAATAATTGGGTATTTTCATTTTCTTGATGAGAGAGGCATTATTAGTGACACTGCTCATGGCACCCGTTGCACCGTCCATGACAAATGAAAATATCAGATTTCCGCCCAGCCAATATGACGGATAGTGAAGAATGGAACGCTTGAATATCGTTGAAAAAATGATCGTTATTACTATCATCATCAACAGCGGGCTTAACATTGACCATGCAACGCCAAGCACACTTTTATGATATTTCTTTTTAAAATCCTTTCTGATAACTTCTTTCAAAAAGGGTATATAATACATGAATTCATCAATACTTTTTCTGAACATACACTCACTCCTCATTTATCATTCCATATTATAACACGATAAACGGCGATTGTCTATCATAAATTTTTAGCAATCCAGATAAAAAATGAGGAGGAGAAACACATTCCTCACTCCTCATTCCTCATTTACTCAACTACGGCAACATTTTTTTCACCTATGCGTTTTTTAAGCTCCCTTATCATCACATCATTCAGCGATACCCAATTTGAAAACGGTGCTTTATACATCGTGCCAAGTTCCGTGAAACAGATATATAAAGGCGTGTTTCCCTCGAATATCTCCGTTATCTGCATGGCTTTTCTATACTCCCTGCAATCGTCATTCGGTACTCTCAGATACAAGCCTTTCTGCATACTGTTACTCTGCTTTTTCGGCACTGCTCCAATATCTTTCGGGGCTTCCTGCACAGAATTGCATATCAATTTTCTTTCATCTTCCCTGCTATTCACCATGCCGAATATACGCAGAATTTTTCCTTCCTGTATCAGTCCCCCGTATTTCTGCAACACATCGGGAAATACTATCATTTCCATTGAGCCGTATTTATCTTCAAGATTCACAAATGCCATCTGCTGACTATTTTTTGTTGTCTTTATGCTGACCTTTTCAAGCAGTCCCAGAACATCCACTTTTGCACCGTCACTGTAACGGCTGTTTTCCATATCCGTGACATTATTCAGCGTATCCGAATTGATGGCTTTTATTACTCCGTCATACTCTGACAGGGGGTGTCCCGATAAATACATTCCTGCCGTTTCCTTTTCCATTTCAAGCAGTTCCGTGTGTGAAAACTCACTTAATTTCAGCAATTCAGGCTCTTTTTTCACTCCGCCGTCAATCTCTCCGAACAGGTCAAGCTGTCCGTCAATCGCCCTCTCTTTATTCGCTCCCACTATATCAAGAAATCTCTTTGACGATTCAAGCATTTGTCGCCTGTTTGCCCCCAAGCCGTCCAATGCACCGCTCTTTATCAGATTTTCCAATGCTCTTGTATTCATATCACGGCAATATACTCTGTCACAGAAATTGTAAAATGAAGTATATTTGCCGTTCTGCCTCTCTTTGATGATACTTTCAATAAGCCCTCTGCCGATATTTTTAACAGCTTTTAAGCCAAATCTTATGTCATGCCCCTGTACCGTAAAGCCTGCACCGCTTTCATTAACGTGCGGCGGCAGGACTTTTATATTTTTAGCTGTACATTCATCTGCATAGACAGCAATTTTACCCCTGTCGCCCAGAACGCTTGTCAAAAGTGCCGCCATATACTCACATGGATAATGACATTTCATATATGCCGTCTGATAGGACAATACCGCGTAACATGCCGCATGGGATTTATTGAAAGCGTATGAAGCAAAACTCTCCATTTCAGAGAAAATATCTTCCGCAACTTTTTCGGGTACACCTCTTTTAATACAGCCGTCAACTTCTCCNNAAAACTTTCTTTTCCTCTTCCATGACAGACTTTTTCTTTTTCGACATGGCACGCCTTACTATATCCGCCCTGCCGAGTGAATAGCCTGCAAGAGAACGAAATATCTGCATAACCTGTTCCTGATACACGATACAGCCATAAGTTACTTTCAAAATAGGCTCAAGCAGGGGGTGTTTATAGGTGATTTTTTCGGGGTGATGACGGTTTTCGATATATCTTCCTATCGAATCCATAGGACCGGGGCGGTACAGTGATATGACTGCTATTATATCTTCTATATTTTCGGGTTTCAGCTTTAAAAGAGTATCTTTCATGCCTGCCGACTCAAACTGGAATACACCCTCTGTATCAGCCTTTGCATACAGTTCAAACACCGCTTTATCATTTTCGGGAATGTCCTCTATTTTGAAATTGCCTGCAAGCTTTTCAGCGTCTTTTAAAACAGTCAGGTTTCTCAGTGCCAGAAAATCCATTTTCAGCAAACCCAATTCATCAAGCGTTGTCATATCAAATTGTGTCACAACTACATCATCATTTTTTGCCAATGGCACATAATCACTCACAGGTCTGTCTGTAATTACAATTCCTGCCGCATGAGTAGTGGTATGTCGGGGAGTACCCTCCAATTTTATCGCCGTGTCAACCAATTCTTTCACCTGAACGTCACTTTCATAAAGCGACTTCAAATCTTTGGAAATCTCCAAAGCCTTTGGAATGGTCATTCCCAAATCCGACGGAATGGCTTTTGCCACTTTATCGCAAAGGGCATACGGCAACCCCAAAGCCCTGCCGACATCTCTTACTGCACCCTTCGCCGCCATTGTACCGAATGCCGCTATCTGTGCAACCCTGTCTGCACCGTATTTATCTATGACATAATCAATGACTTCCTGTCGCCTGTCTTTGCAGAAATCTACGTCAAAATCAGGCATACTCACTCTTTCGGGATTCAAAAATCTCTCAAACAGCAAATCATATTTTATCGGATTCAATCCCGTTATATTCATGCAATAAGCCGCCAGACTGCCTGCACCAGAGCCTCTGCCGATTCCTACGGGAATGCCCCTGGACTTTGCATAATTCACATAATCCGCCACTATCAAATAATAATCAACATAACCCATTTTGGCAACAGTGCCTATTTCATATTCCAGCCTGTCAATTAAAGACTTATCGGGATTATCTCCGTAGTGCTGTTTCAGACCTTTATAACATTCCTCTCGGAAATATTCCAGATGGTCTTTATTATCAGGCACATCAAATCTCGGCAATTTCAGCTTTCCAAATTCAATTTCAACATTACATCTGTCTGCAATTTTCTGTGTATTCTCGACAGCCTCTTTCGGAAAGAGTGAAAGCATTTCATCTTCACTTTTGATATAAAATTCATCTGTGGGAAATCCCAAAGGCATTTTATCTTGTATGGTGTGGGCAGTCTGTATGCACAAAAGAACGTGGTGCAGGTGACTGTCCTCTTTATTGATATAGTGACAGTCATTCGTTGCCACAAGCGGTATATTGCATTCTTCCGACAATCTGATGATATACGGATTTATCCTTTCTTCCTCATCAATGCCGTGATTTTGCAGTTCAAGGAAAAAGTTGTTTTCACCGAATATATTTTTATATCTCAAAGCAGACTTTTTCGCCTCGTCATAGTTGTTTCTCACCAATGCTCTCGGAATTTCGCCTGCAAGACACGCTGACAACGCTATTAACCCTTCATGATATTTTTCAAGCATTTCAATATCGACTCTGGGTTTATAATAATATCCCTCTGTCCATGCGAGAGAATCCAGCTTCATCAGATTTTTATAACCTGTTTCATTCTCGCACAGCAATACAAGATGCCTGCTTTCACGGTCAAATTCCGATACTTTATCAGTATGTTTTCTCTGCGAAACATACACTTCACAACCGATAATGGGCTTGATACCCTCTTTTTTACAGGCTTTATAGAAGTTTATCACGCCATACATGACACCATGGTCTGTAATGGCAACGGCATTTTGTCCCAATTCCTTGACACGTTTCACTAAATCATTTATCCTGCACGCACCGTCAAGCAAACTGTATTCGGTGTGCAAATGCAAATGTGCAAATGACATATTTTTCACATCTCCTTTTCACATAGGTTCGCCTAAATTTCCCACGATTTTTTCCAATTCATCAAATGACTTTTCACTGACAGCACCATATAAAACCTGCATATCATCCTCATTGTATCTCATCACAACATACAGGTTATCACTTGCATTATAATAAAAACTCATATTAAACGGATAATCCTGTTCATCATTTTTCAGTTCAAAGGGATATTTCTGCAAACTTTCCTTAACAATTTCAAATTCATCTTCCGTAATGCTGTAAAATTCTTCGGGAGAATACTCAAATGTAAATACTGCCTGGTATGCACTCTGACAAAGCAAAAATTCACTTAAACTGTCACAGTATTTTTCAGTAATCCCATCTTCGATATAATAAACAGGCGGATTTGATTCACTCATATCTTCCCTGCGTATGCCCAACTGAAAAACTCCCTGATTTTCATTCATCAGAATATAAAAATCTTTTTTCTGTTTCAGCCAATGCCAATTTTTATAATGTTCGGGCAAAATCCATTCGTCCTGCAAATGCTTCAAAATTTCCGTTCTGCCGGCTTTTCTGTAATAATCTTCGAGAACTTCCGGCAAATCTCCGAACATCTCTTTCAAAAAAGCAATATCTTCATCGGAATATCCGTCAAGTTTATCTGTACCGTACAAGTTCTTTATCAGTTCACATAATTCCATATACAACTCTCCCAATATAGTTTTCCTCATTATACAACAAAACATATACATTTTTTTGTACTGACAGATTTATAAAAAAATATTATCCCCGACAAAAAATTTCTGCCGAGGAAAAATTTTATTTAAAGTACATATGCAGTTGGCATTTAATCATGCCGTTATAGAGTTTACGTCTTTTATCCGACTTTCTGCCGAAATATTTTTCAAAGTTATCATCAGGCGTGATAATACTGTAACTCCAGCCCTGCTTTTTAATGAACTTCTGCCCCATAATTTGATAAAGTTCTCTTGCCTGTTCCATGTCAAGAAGTCTTTCACCATAAGGCGGATTGCAGATAACAGAAGCCTTTTCAAAATCTTCACGGAAATCCCTGATATCCCTTTTCTGTACGATAATACGCTTTTCCACGCCTGCTTTTTTTGCATTTTCAAGAGTAAGCGAAACTGCATTTTCATCAATATCATAGCCGTATGCCATGAAGTCACAATCGAGTTTAATATTATCCTGTGCAGACTGCCTTTCCTCTCTCCAGACATTTTCGGGAATGACTCCCCATTTTTCCGCTGAAAAACTTCTTCTCAGTCCGGGGGCGATATTCAGGGCTTTCAAGGCACTTTCTATCAGAATCGTACCCGAACCGCAAAACGGATCAATCACAGTGCTGTAATGCCTTACATGAGAAGCATCTGCCATAGCACACGCAAGCGTTTCTTTAATAGGTGCAATCGTTGCATTGGCACGATAACCTCTTTTATGCAAGCCTGCACC
>DBXL01000135.1:0-1909 GCA_002309275.1 Ruminococcaceae bacterium UBA1213
AGCGATGAAACAGTTTCTTTTGTGGAAAATTATATCAAACAGCTTATGAGCTCACATCATGTATTTTTCTATTCCATGTTATATCAGAATTTATCATCGGAATTGACAGAACATAAAATATATTCCGATAATATGCTGTGTATGCTGATAAAAAGTATTTTTCCCGATTATAAATACAAGAAAAATTATTTCACCGATAAAAACATAGGGCTTGAAGAAATGATATTGGAACTTTTCAGTCAGCATGGTGCATTGGATTTTGAGCAAATCAGTGAATTATTACCGTATGTTGAGATGAGTGTTGTCCGTCAGATATGCAGCAGAAGAACAGAACTGATAAGAATAGGTGAGGGCAAATATGCTTTGATGCAAAGTATAGAATTTGATGATAATGATGTTGTCTGTTCGGGAATGACGATACAGAAATCTATAAAAGAGAAAAAATATTGCCTGACAAAAGCGTTGATTGTGGAAAAAAGTACACGGCTGAATGAAAATATTTCTCCTTGCACCTTGCAGACAGTTTTGTTTGACAAATATTTTTCACATCAATATACAAGGGTTGGCAGGCTTATATCCGCAAAAAATGAACTTATCAGCATTGATATGCTGCTGAAAGATTATTGCCTGTCACATAGGCACATCACTTTGGAAGAACTTGAAAATTATGAATTGGATATAACCGAAAGTGATAAACGCTATTCCTTAAAGACAGCAAATAAATATATGATAAGAACCGATGCGGAAAATTTTGTCAGCAAAGGTGAAATTGAATTTGACGTTGCGGCAGTTGATGAAAAAATTGCATTGTTCTGTAATTTTCCTGTCATATCGCTGTCAGATATCAATAGTTTTAATCTTTTTCCGTATGTGGAGGGGTTTGCATGGAACAGCTTTTTGCTTGCATCTTATCTCAGACATTACAGCAAAAAATGGAAGTTTGAGGGCATAGACGGAAGAAATGATGTTGTTGGTGCAATCGTCAAGGCGGATATGCAGTATAAAGATTATGACGAACTGCTTATGATGGCAGTTGCCGTTTCGGATATTGAACTCGATGAAAATGAAGTTGACAGATTTCTTATCAGGCGTGGGTTCAGAATGAGAAAAACTGATGTAAGCAGTATTATTTCCGGTGCTTACAGAATAAGAGAAAAATCGGAGTGATTACAAAAATGTTTGATTATATACATGATGAAGAATCCGGAGGAATTTTGCTGATTGACAAGCCTACAGGTATGTCAAATGAGCCTCGCCCGGTATATGCACAGGAACTTGACCTTTTGGGGATAAATAACTATTACCGTTACGATTCTCAGACGGATATTCCATATATGTGGGCTGAGGCACACAGATATTACTATCGTGGGAAAAATATTTTCAATACAAAGGGCGGTTCACTTTACACGATGCCCGAAGTGCAGATATTGACGGAAACCGATGAAAACGGCAATGAACATAGTGTTCTTGCAGAGGGTACGGAACTTCAGCCCGTCGATATGGAATTGATGATACGAAAAAATCATGACCTGCTTGAAGTGATGGAGCAGATAACCGTAAAAAAGGTTTACGGGATATATCGTAAATATAAAAAGAAAGTGGATAAATTTCACGTTGCTCTTTCGGGAGGAAAAGATAGTATAGTTGTGTTGGATATATGCCGTAAGGCCTTGCCGGACAGCAGTTATGTTGTCATTTTCGGTGATACAAAGATGGAATTTCCCGATACATACGCTGTCATTGATAAAATAGAACAAGACTGTCTTGAAAATAACATAGAGTTTTACAGGGCGGCATCGCATTTTGAACCCGAAGAAAGCTGGAAATTGTTCGGACCGCCGTCAAGAGTATTGCGTTGGTGCTGTACTGTACATAAATCCACTCCGCAGACTATCAAACTCCGGGAAAT
>DBXL01000135.1:2051-3307 GCA_002309275.1 Ruminococcaceae bacterium UBA1213
GCTCATAATCTTATTGTCAATGAAGCCTATAAAAAGGGCAATTCAAGGGCAGGGTGTTTATTTTGCCCTATGGCAACGGGAAAATCATATTGTATGCAGTACGCATCATATCCAAATGAAGTGGAAAAATTTGTCAATCTTGTACGTTCATTGGTTGATGACAGCAATATTGACAGCTATATTGATAATGGCGGGTTCAATTCAAGAAGAAGCGGCAGAGATTTGATAGATAATCAATTAAAGTATTATGAAACTCAAAACGAAGGTAAGGTATTTCTTACAGCTTTAACAGAATATAAAGTATGGTCTGAATGGAAAAAAACAGTACCAAATATTGACAGTATTTTAGATGAGATTGTTGAAGATGGAAAAATTACTGTTGTAGTTAGAGAAAATCTTAACAAATTGGGAAATTATAAAATACTTAAACAAGCCTTGAAAAAATCTGCATATTGTGTTTCATGCAGAGCTTGTGAAACTAATTGTTGGTCAGGTGCTCTGAAATTTACCGATGATGGTATAAAAATAAATAATTGCATACAATGCGGTGCTTGTCATGATATGATTGGCGGCTGCTTGGCTGCGGAAAGTAGGAAGAAACCCATGAAAGAAGAAAAAACAAAAAGTATTAACTGTTTTGATAGTCATGCTCCGATGGGAGATTGGATAAGAGATTTTTTTGAAAAAAAGGATAAATTCCTTTCTGATAATGATTTGGGACCAAATCAGATAAAATCTTTCAAGAGATTTCTTAATGATACATCTCTTATGGACACAAGAAAAAAGACTTTGACGGAAATAGGAGATTTATTGGTAAAAATACCGTATGACAGTGAATTTGTTACGGCAGTTATTCTTACAGAGTTGGTATATAACAATGCACAGTTTAATTGGTATGTTACAAATATGCAAATTGAAAAAACATATACAAGAAATGATATAGCTGATATGCTCGGTGAATTTAAAGCAACGGAAAATGATATTAAATTCATTATTTCGGCTTTAAACAGAATAGCTAATAAAACACCTTTTGGAACAACTTTGAATTTTATGAGTGCAGAAACGATAACCAAAGGAAAAAACGAAGTGGTAATATCAGCAAAAAGAAATAAATGTAATATATCAAATCCGCTTGTGTTGCTGTATGCACTGTATAAATATGCGGAGGAAAATGGCGGAATGTGGAGTTTTTCGCTTTCGTCTTTGCTTGATATGAGCAGAAAATCAGCCGGTATCAGCCCTGCAAGGATATTCGG
>DBXL01000181.1:0-1313 GCA_002309275.1 Ruminococcaceae bacterium UBA1213
ATGGCAATAAGAGTTGTTGTAATGCTTGTGATAGTATTGATTTTAGCGGTATTTATTGCAGTGTGTGCAGTAGGATTTTCAAAGAGAAAGAAGGTAATGCAGATAGTGGGAGCGGCAGGAGCTGCTGCAGGTCTGCTTGCATTCATAGCAGTGCCGTTCAGCATATATACAGTTGATACAGGTGAAGTGGCAGTAGTAAAATTTCTGGGACAGGCTAACAACGTAAGATATGCAGGAACATATTTTGATTTCTGGATAACAAAGACATATCAGAAGTACGACTCAAAGACACAGACTATATCCATCAAGACGGCAACGTATTCATCAGACGCACAGACAATGGACATACAAATGACAGTGCAGTATAAGATATTGGCAGATAAAGCGATAAAAATAGCGGAGCAGTACGGCTCACTTGATGTTTTGCAGGACAGAATAGAGTCGGTTGCGATAGAGAAGGCAAAGGCGACGCTTTCCGCCCATAAAGCGATGGATATAATCGCCAACAGAGCGGCAATGTCACCGCTTGTAGAGGACTCCATTAAAAAGGCGATTGATGAAAAATTCTATGTGGATATACAGACGGTAGTTATGACAAATATCGATTTTTCACAGGCGTTTGAGAATGCCGTTGAAGAAAAAATGATAGCGGAGCAGAATCAGCTCAAGGCAAATTATGAGAATGAAACGAAGATAGCAAAGGCAAAAGCAGATGCAGAAGCCAAGATAGTTGCGGCAGAGGCGGAAGCCAAATCAAATGATTTGCTGGAGAAGTCATTGACGGAAAAGATACTTCGTCAGATGTATATAGATAAGTGGGACGGCAAATTGCCGAATACGGTTGCAGGAGATGCAGGCAATTCACTTATGATACCGACCGAATAAAAACAAAGCACTTGTAAATCGGTTTAAGAATCGGATTTGCAGGTGCTTTTTAAAGGAAGTCAGCGAAAAGTTCTTTGATTTGACATAAAATTGTGGTATAATGGCGGGAGAAAACGGAAAGGGTGAAAGTATTTGGAAAAGGATTTTGAAAATAAGAGTGATATAATAGCAGGCAGAAATCCCGTAAGTGAAGCGGTGAATTCAGGTCGGGCAATAGAGCATATCATTATTGCAAGGGGAGAGCTGAATGGCTCGATAAAGGTGATAGTGGCAAAGGCAAAGGAAAGAAAGATTCCGATTAAAGAGGTTGACAGGAAAAAATTGGATTATATGTGCGGCGGAGCGGTACATCAGGGAATAGTGGCAGTAGCGTCTGTAAAGGAGTATGCAAGTGTAGAAGATATGTTTGCCCTTGCAGAAAGCAGGAA
>DBXL01000181.1:1336-10636 GCA_002309275.1 Ruminococcaceae bacterium UBA1213
ACAGCGGAGTGTGCAGGGGCTCATGGAATTATTATTTCAAAGAGGAGAGCTGTCGGCTTGAATTATACAGTGGGAAAAGCGTCGGCAGGTGCTTATGAATATATGCCTGTTGCGAGAGTGACAAATATCCCTGTTGTGCTTGATGAATTGAAAGAAAAGGGCTGTTGGATATACGGTGCAGATATGAACGGTGCTGTATATGCAGAAAATGATTTAAAAGGGGCATGTGCATTGGTGATAGGCTCTGAGGGAAAAGGATTGGGAAGGCTTGTAAAGGAAAAGTGTGATGTAATATTATCATTGCCAATGTGCGGAAAGATAAACTCATTGAATGCATCGGTTGCGGCAGGCATACTGATGTATGAATTTACAAGACAGCGGCTTGGCATAAAAGCTGTAAACGGAGGCTGATAAAATGGCAGATTTGAATGAAAATAATGATAATATAGAGATAAAGGGGAATGAGGATTCTGCACCGAGTGAGCGGGTAAGGAAGATGAAGCAAAAGCTTGAAAGGCTTGTGATGAAGATGAAACAGCCTGATGAAGAAGAGCTTAATGAAGAAGAATTGATAAATCCCTTTGCGGTGAGCAGGAGGGAAGACAAGAAAGAGGAAAAGAAAGATAGACCGGAATTTGAAATAAAGGATATTTTTGCAGATACAGACGGCAGTGAGCCTGATATTTTCGATGCAGACGAAGAGAAAGAGGAGAAAAAGGTCGAGCTTGTCGAAAAGAAAAAGGCAAAGGAATTGTTTGAGAAGCTGCCGGAATACAATATTTTTGATGACAAGGCAAAGGAAAGTGAAATTCACAGTAATAAAGAGATAGAGGAGATAATCAAAAAGGCTGGCGGGGAGAAAAAGGCTTCTGCTGAGAGCAGGGAAGAGTCCAAGGCTGTTAAAAAAGAGGCTAAGCCTGTTGAGAAAAGGGAGCAGACTGAGCCTGTTGAGAAGAAAGAACAGCCCAAGATAACGGAAATAAGACCTTCACCCAAAGACAGTGCAGAAAAGAATTTGAGTGAGGGAGATAGTTTTCATATTGTGTATCACAGTGAAGAAGAGAATTCTTTTGTTGTGATAGCGGGAAAGTTCGGCAGAACGCTCAGGGGAGAGTATGAAGAAACGAGGAAATACCGAGAGAGCCGCAAGGCAGAGCAAGATGCCAAGATAGTGCAGATGCCGAAGAAAAAGCCGGTTGTGCAGGAGAGGAACGCAAAGACAGAACAGCCTAAAAAACCTTCCAATGCAGCGGTGATAATCAAGAAGATAGAGCCTGTTGAAAAAGAGGTAAAAGCTGAAAAGGAAATACAGGAAGTCAGGAAAGAGAAGCCTAAAAAGAAGTCAAGTCAGTTGAGTTTGAGGAAGTTAGCAGAGATGATATACAGTGAGCCTGTATCGGGCAGGCAGATGTCATTTCAGGAGCTTGACGACTACACAGCGGAGAAAGATGCAGAGGACGTGAAAACGGAGATAGAAAAAAATCTGCATACAATGATAGTAAGGACATTAGTGTTATTTATCACAGCGGCATTGTCTGTCGTGGCGGCAGCGGTCATGCAGTTCACACCGCTGTTTTCCGAAACCATGCGTACAGGGTGGCTGTTTTACGGTATATTGTCGTTTGCCCTGTTTACGACAGCGGTAGCAGTAGCAAGACTGCCGATTATGAACGGGCTTTTACCGCTGAGAAAGTTCAAAGGCAATTCCGATACAGCGGCAGCAGTTACGGCACTTGCCGCCGGCATACAGTCTGTTACAGCTTTATGTACGCCTTATGTGTTCACAAACGGTACATATCACATTTATGTTCCTATTGCAATTACGGCATTATTTTTCAATAGTCTGGGCAAACTGCTTATTATCACGAGAACGCTGGAGAATTTCAAATTCTTGTCAAAGGGCGGTTCAAAGTATGCGGGAAAGATATACACCGATACAAAGAATGCCGAGAAAATGGCAAGTGAATTTCCGGCAAGGTCAACAATTATCGGATATATGAAAAGGTCGAAATTCATGAGTAATTTTTTAAGGCTGTCGTATGCTCCCGATCCGAGTGAGAAAATGGCAGCCAAAATAGCACCGGCAGTAGCGGTTATATCGCTTGTGATGGGTATATTTTATGGAATTATGTCAATGGATTTTGCAGGCGGTGTAACGTCATTTGCATTGACGGCTTGTGTAGGAATGCCTGTCATGTGTCTTTTAATGCTGAATATTCCGATGAAGATACTGTGCAGGAGAGTTCTGGGAAATGAAGCAATGATTTCGGGTTATGATGCGGTGCAGCAGTTTTGTGACACAAATGCCGTTATGCTTGATGCGTCACAGCTTTATCCGGCAGGAACGGTGACCATGAAGGGAATGAAAGTCTTTAAAAGGGGAAAAATAGATGATGCCCTTCAGGCAGGAGCAGCAGTGATGTATGCGGTAAACGGTACAATGAGTTATGCATTTGAAAGTATCGTAAACTGTTCAAAGGAGAGTCTGCCGAAGGTAGATAGCGTTGTATATGAAGATGAGCAGGGCTTGCTTGCATGGGTAAACAAGCAGAGGGTACTGGTAGGAAACAGGGCTTTGCTTGAAACGCATAATATAAGGGTACCGAAAAAGGAGCTTGAGGACAAATACAGGAAAAATGATGAAGAAATTGTATATATATCCGTCAATGGAGAGCTTGTGGTAATGTTCATGCTGGCGTACAGAACAGACAGGAATATTGCGAAAAAGCTTGGAGAACTGCAGGAGAACGGTGTAAGCTTCATCATAAGAACGATAGATCCGAATATCACGAAAGAGAAAATTTCTTCCAAGTTCGGACTTTTCCACAGATGTGTGACGATTCTTCCGACAGGTCTGGGAACGGTATGCAATGATGTCATGACATCGGTTGACGAGCAGTCAAGAGCGTATCTTGTGACGGGGGGAAAACTTGCCTCATTTGCAAAAGCGTTATCAAGATGTATCAAAATGAAAGGCGTGTTTATCATAGCCAATCTTTTCCAGTATGCAGAGATTATTTTCGGTGTGCTGACGTGTTCAATGATTTCGTTTATATCGGGCTTTCAAAAGCTGGGAAGCATAGAGATACTTGCTTATATATTATTCTGGCTTGTGGCGACGCTCACAGCGGAATATTTAAAAAAGAGATAAAAAGGGAATGAAGTATAATGAAAGTGGCACCATCATTGCTGTCATGTAATTTTGCGAAAATGGGAGAAGAAGTGCAGAAAGTAGATAAGGCGGGAGCAGACTGGATACATTTAGATGTAATGGACGGTCATTTTGTGCCGAATTTAACGATAGGTCCGGCGATTGTATCAGCGGTAAGACCTTATACAAAACTGCCGTTTGACGTTCACTTGATGATAGACTATCCGCTGGATTATATCGATTCATTTGCAGATGCAGGTGCGGATATTATCACATTTCACATTGAGTCAAAGTCGGATACAGCTCAGACGATTGAAAAAATAAAGTCAAGAGGTATCAAGCCGGGACTTGTGATTAAGCCGAAAACTCCTGCCGAGGCGGTGTATGAATATCTGGATAAGGTGTATGTAATACTTGTAATGACGGTAGAGCCGGGATTCGGCGGACAGTCATTTATGTGGGATATGCTGCCGAAGGTGACGGCTATTAAAGAGGAATGTGCTAAAAGAGGTCTTGAAGTGCTTGTAGAAGTAGATGGAGGCATTTCTGAAAAGACAGCGGGAGCCGCTGCAGGTGCGGGAGTCGATGTATGCGTGTCAGGCACAGGAATCTTTAAATCAAAGGATATGCCGGCGACGATTTCCGCCATTAGAAAAGGGATATGATTTTGGTAAATAAAATTTGTATAAAAAATACAGAATGTTAATAGTTTCGTAACAATTAGGTGCTAAAATAGCTTTACTTTAAATGGGAATAGGAGTGCTTTCAGATATGAGCAAAAAAAATAGAGAAGTTGCAGAAGAAACTGTACAGGAAAGTGTTAAGGAAGCCGCTGCAACAGTTGCTGAAAAGGTCGAAGAAGTCAAGGAAAAAGTGAAAGAAACTGTTGAAAAGGTTGCTGAAAATGTCAAGGAAAAAGTAGAGGAAGCAAAAGAATCTGCTGAAGAAAAAGCCGAAGAAGCAAAAGAAGCTGAAGAAAAGGCTGAAGAAGTAAAAGAAGCTGCTGAAGAAGAAGCTGAAACAGATGAAGAAATGGATGATTCGGAAGAAATAGATGAAATAGAGGAAGTTGACGAGGAATATCCGGATGACGAATATGACGAGTGCGACTTTGACGACATGGAATGCAGTTTTTCAAAGGCGAAGAAAATTGCCAAAGCAGTCGGTGTAGCAGCCCTTGCAGTAGGTGCGGTAGTAGTTGCGGCAAAGATTGCCAAGAAGAATAAAAAGAAGTGATGTGGCTGTCCGGGCAAAAGTCCGGGCAGTTTTTTGTTTTGAGAGATGACGTGTTGTAAAATGGCTGTGTTTGGTGTATAATAAATGCAAGGGGTGATTGTATGCAGAAAAAAATTTTATTGGTAGATGTATGCGTGAGGGGAGAGCATTCCCGTACAAGAGAGCTGGCAGAGTGTTATTTGAAAGATAAGGAATTTACAAGGCTTGCACTGGCAGAGGAAGATTTGAAACCGCTTAATAAAAGCCGTCTGGAGAAAAGACAAAGCCTGATAGCAAAAGGTGATTTTTCCGATGAAATGTTCCGATATGCCAAGCAGTTTGCACAGGCGGAAGAAATTGTGATAGCGGCACCGTACTGGGATTTGTCTTTTCCGTCCCTGCTGAAGATATATATAGAAAATATATGCGTAGTGGGAGTTACGTTTGACTACCTGAGTGACGGCACGTCAAAAAGTCGCTGTAAAGCGGAAAAACTGACGTATATCACAACAGCAGGCGGAATTATACCCGAAAGGAATTTCGGATTTGACTATGTAAAAGCGGTTGCGGAAGAATTCTTTAAAATAAGTGAGTTTGAATATATAAAAGCAGAAAAGTTTGATATTTACGGTGAGGATACAGGAAAAATTATGGAAAACGCAAAAAATAAAATTTTTTTTGGAAAATGATGTAACAAAGTTTTGTCTGCTGGTACTTAATAGACAAAAGGAGGTTTTCAAAATGAAAACAAGAAAAATAATAGCAATCATGGCAGCACTTTTAATGGCAGTAACGGCAACAGGCTGTGATAATGAAATCGGCAGACTTTTTGAAGTATCAAAGGAATCGTCTTTTAATGACGAGTTTGATGATGGGGGCTGGACAGAGGAAGAGGAAAAAGGCGAGCTTGTGCCGAAAATAACGGCAAATCCCTCTGTAGCGGACAGGTGGAGTAAGGATATGACAGGAGGGGCAGCTTATGATGACTTTTTCGGTGCTGCCGCAGATAAGAGAGTATATGAAGCGGCACCTGAATTTGATGCGGTAACAAATGGTATTGAGGCAGCAGCCCCCGCAGCAGAAGCCCCGGCAGATATTGCACCGACAGCCCCTGCACCGGGATATTATGATGATTATGATGATTATGATGATTATCCGCAGACACAGCCGCAGGCAGGCTTACTCACGGCAGGCGTATGGAATGATAATAGTAACTGGGGATTTTTCACGAACCTGGTAAATAACGATAAAATCACGATTCCGGCAGAGTATGGACTGGAGCCTATTCAGCGTATTGCGGTAACTGTGAAAGATAAAAGTGAAAATCCGGTTGTCAATGCGAGTGTCAAAGGTTTTTCGGAGGGCGGAAAACTTGTATGGAGTGCAGTGACGGATAAAAATGGTATAGCATACCTGTTCAAAGGCAGTGAAATTACGGATGTAAAGGCGGAAAGTCAGGGAAAGACCGCTGAAAGCAGTGTTAAAAGTGAAGTAAAGAATGATGAGCAGACAGTAATAAAAGCGAATAATGCGGAAGTAAATATTACCCTTGACGGCGAAGGCAAGAACTATGAAAAAACGGAAATTATGTTTGTGGTTGACACAACAGGCTCAATGGGTGATGAACTGATGTTTTTGCAGAGCGAGTTCACTGCTATTGCAGAGGAAATCGGCACAGATAATACAAGATTTTCAATCAATTTCTACCGTGATGACGGTGACGACTATACAACAAAAAGATACCCGTTTTCAAGTAACATAGAAGAGATAAATAAGAAACTGAATAGTGAGTATGCAACAGGCGGAGGAGATTTGCCCGAAGCGGTTGCAGAGATACTTGATGAAACGATAAACGACGGCGGCTGGAGTAATGAGGCGGTTAAACTGATGTTTATGATATTTGACGCACCGCCCCATGATGACAAAGCAGATAAGCTTGAAAGTGCCATTGAAAAGGCTTCTGAAAGAGGTATCAGAATAATCCCCGTTGTATCGTCAAACAGTGACAGGAATACAGAGCTTTTCGGAAGAAGTATGGCGATTATGACAGGCGGTACATATGTATTTTTAACAGACGATTCGGGCATAGGCTATTCACACCTTGAGCCTGTCATTGGCGAGTATAAAGTGGAAAAACTGTATGATATAATCATACGCACGATAAACGAATACAAGCAGGGCGAAATCAAAACACCGTCAGAGCCTTCGGAAGTGTCGGAAATATCGGAAGAAGTAAAGGAAGTATCGGAAATAATCGACAGAACGGTTACAGAGCAGATTCCTACAGATACGGCACTTGAAACGTTTTATGAAACATACGATGATATATATTGTTTCGGAAGTATCAAGAGTGAATATGTGATAGTAAAATATACAGACGGTACAAGTGAAACTGTAAAAGAGGCATTGAAAAACGGCAGAATCAAAATAGATGACCTTGATAAATTTGGAATCAGTTATATAAAACAGCCGAAACCCGTATAAAAGACAGCAAAAGAGAGTGAAGGGAGAGCTTCACTCTCTATTCTTTTTGAAAAAATGTTTGCATAGACATTGTTTTTGTGATATGATATAAAAAAGTTATTTTTTGAAAGGGACTTGGTAGAAATGAAAAAGGGAATTATAAAAATGACAGCATTGATGTTGGCGTTATTGATGACAGGGGCAGTTTTTGGGGGCTGTAATGGCGGAAATGCGGAAACATCAAGTGATGTAAGTGCAGAGGAAAGTCAACTGAAAGATAAATATGAGTATGTGGAGCTTGATGAAGATAAGGTTTATTTTGCGGATATAGATATAAAGGATTATGGAAAGATAGTAGTAAAGCTTGACCAGAAGTCAGCCCCGATAAGCTGTGCGAATTTTGCGGCACTGGCGAACATGGGATTTTATGACGGCTTGACGTTTCATAGAATCATGGAAGATTTTATGATGCAGGGCGGCAATGCAGAGGGAACGGACAAAGCAGGGATTGCACAGACGATAAAAGGAGAATTTTCGGCTAATGGCGTGGAGAACAATCTTCTGCATACAAGAGGGGCAATCTCCATGGCAAGAACCTCTCTTTCTATGGACAGTGCGACTTCACAATTTTTTATCGTGCATAAAACTTCACCGCACCTTGACGGAAATTATGCCTGTTTCGGATATGTGACCGACGGCATGGACGTTGTTGATAAGATATGTACAGAGGCAGAGCCTGTTGACAATAACGGAACGATTGAAAAGGATAAACAGCCTGTGATAAATTCGATAAGAATAAGAACATAAAAAAATGGAAAAGAGTGATGAAAAGAGATGAAATATGCATCAGTGAGGCTGAAAGCGACAGGAATAATGGCAGTTGTTTTGGTGATATTGAGTGCAGTGGTTTGTCTGAATGTGAGAGCCGCAGAGATTATCAATAACGGAGATTATATATACAGGCTGAATGAAGACGGAAAGACACTTTCCATTGTCAATTACAGGGGAAACAGTTTATATTTGAAATTGCCGTCAAAGGTGGATAAGTATGATGTGACGGTGATAGAGAGTGCGGCATTCATGTATAATGAAACGATAAAAGACCTTGAAGTGTCGAATACAATCAAAGAAATCAAGTCAAATGCATTTTCGGAGTGTAAGTCACTCAAAAAACTTACTGTACCTGAGAATGTAAAGGAAATAGGCGATTCTGCATTCAGCGGGTGTAAGGAATTGAAAATTGTAAAAATATCCGATGGTACGCAGAGGATAGGAAATTACTGTTTTGCAGGGTGCGAGAATCTGTCAGAGCTGACTCTGCCGTCAAAAACAGATGAAATAGGGGAGTATGCTTTTTTCGGCTGTTCGGAGCTTGAAAAAATACAACTGCCGAAGTCGTTCAAAAGATTCGGAGGATATGCCCTTGAGGGTACAAAGTGGATGGCAAATCAAAAAGCAGAATTTTTGATTGTAGGTGACGGTCTGCTTTTGAAGTACAATGGCAGTAACAGTAAAATAGATATTCCCGATAATGTGAAAATCATAGGGGAATGTGCCTTTGCAAAGAATGCCGATATTAAGGAAGTCAATGTATCAAAGAATGTTTCAAGGATAGAGAAATCCGCCTTTTCGGAATGCGTCAATCTGGAAACGGTCAAGCTGAGTGAAAATACCGTTTCCATAGGTCAGAGTGCATTTAAAGACTGTTTTTTACTTGACGGAATCACGCTTTCGGGAAAGCTTGAAAAAATATCTGCCGGTTGTTTTGAGAACTGCCGAAGCATACAGTCCGTCAAAATTCCCGACAGTGTCAAAGTAATAGAGAAAAATGCATTCAGCGGTTGTAATATGCTTCAGGAAGCCGAAATGGGCAAAGGTGTGGAAACCGTGGAGGGAAAAGCATTTCAGGACTGCACAAGTCTGAAAAGGCTTGAATTCTTTGAAAAACTGAAGAAAATAGCGTCTTTGACGTGCGTTAACTGTCACAGCCTGACAAGAATTGAGTTTAAAAGTGCAGTCACGGTGCCGTCTTTGGCATTTTCGGACTGTGCACATTTGTCGGAGGCGGTATTTTATCAGACTCCCGCCGATATAGAAATCAATGCATTCAATCACTGTTCGGAGAAATTTTCGTTATACGGCTCGGATACAAAGAGCATGGAAAAATATGCACAGAAAAACAAGTATGAATTAAAGGGTGTGAATCAGCTTTCTCTCTACACGGATAAAGGAATCCTGACACCCAATGATGAAACGGAACAAAATATGTTTTCAGGCGGTCACACGGCGATTATTATTATCATATTAATGGCAGACTGCGGAGTAGTGGCATTTTTTGCATTGTATGTTTTGTTTTCAAGACCGTCAAGGAGAGGCAAAAAGTCAGATAAAAACAGAAAAACGGATAAAAATGCTCCTCCCCGTCATTCAAAACGTACACAGCTGTAAATGAGCAAATTTGAAAAACTGCA
>DBXL01000136.1 GCA_002309275.1 Ruminococcaceae bacterium UBA1213
ACCAGTATATCCGCTTAACTTTTTGAGCAATTTTTTATCTGTGTCAGATGGAATACAATCATCGTTATGAGGATGACTATGAAAATCCCATGTCCCATTGTTTTTTCTCATTTTATCAATAAGAGTATTTGGAATAACGGTTCCATTTACATCGCCTCGGATGAGATAGGTAACACCATCGGTAGTAATATGAGCAAACTCTACACCAGTTTCTTTTGACATAATACTTACATCAGTCATATTAAACTCGCCAACTAAACCTGTAATGTAATCACCTTTGTTTTGCAGTCTGGATAAGTATCCTTTTATGTGTTCAGGAATATCAATTCCACGTTCAGAGTAACTTTCTCCGTTATTTGAACCGGATAGATAAGTGCTGTTCATCGATGCACCCTTTGTTCCGCTGAAAAGACCGCTTAACCCTTTACTCATCTTAGCCCACCTCCGAATAAACCCTGTTCATTCTGCTTGGGTAAGCAATGATGTTGATTCCTTGTTTTCGAAGTTCATCGAATATAGGCAATGACGCTGAACCGTAAACAAGTATGGTGTGTGGTGTAAGTCTTTTTACCATTTCACGAAGCCCTTTTTCAAAACGGATACGATTACAACATTTTCTTGGATTTCCACCAACAGTAGTCACGAGCAACATGCTATTTTTAGGCTTTCCATCGAAACAATAGCTGAATGTTTCATCAGTACCCCATCTAACGAGACATACAACATGCCTTTTAAGTATGATACCATACCAATGACCAAAAGCATTCATTCTGTAATAGTTCCACTGTTTCAAAGGTTTCGGAAAATCCTGATAAGTTGAAAAATCGGGACAAATAATGCCTTCAAAATGTCCTAATACCTTTTGAGCCAAATCACTGCGAAACCAAATACCATTTGTGTTGTCAAAGTCTTGATCGTCTTCAAAAAAACATACATACGATTCATTATGAAAATCTTTGTTTTTTCTCTTAATCTCTTCTCGATAGATTCTCTTCGCTTCATCATATGTAATAATGGATTTAGGAGGAGTGAGAGCAGTTGTAGGACAAAAAGGGATATCGTTCTCTGAAAATCTTGCACCCTTTACCATAAAAGCGTTCCATCCGACATCTTTGATGCCTTTTCTGATACTATTAAATTGTAATTTCATTAATAAATATAACCTCCTCGGTTAATGCCACTTACAACAAAATGACTGCACAGGTACATTTTGAGGGCATCTCCGAGAAGGTTATGAAGTGTCTAAGTTCGTTACCATTATTCGGAGATGCAGCCGATATTCCTAAAAAGTCAATAAGCAGATTGCACAAAGAATGCTAAACCGTATTGACTTACATTCCGAATAATGATATAATTACAGTGTCTAAGTTCGAATATCATTNNTTCGGAGATAAAGCTGTTTTGACTATTCGCGTAGTCATCTCAGCTTTTTTCTTTCACTTTCTGATACAAGCAAAAGCACCACATCCTTTCAAAAAGTCACAATATTTATTTACCTTTTTTCCATTCAAACGAGGGAGCTTCATGGGCAAAATAACTCCAGTCAAGCCACTCATCTTTGTGAAGTCTGCCTATTGTTATCCAGTGAGGAACACCGGCAACATCTGAAAATTTCATTATATCATTGAGAGTATGATATTTGTCAGAGGCAATGAACGTCTTATATAAAGCCGGATCAATCAAGGTATCACGGGCAAATTGATCTGCCTTGTTCTCCTGTTCGCTTTTGACAGAATCGAAATCTACAAAACGGACATTCAAATCTCCGTTCAGCAGATGACCGATTTCATGAAACAGACTAAACCAAAACTTATCAGCTTTCTTTCCACGAATAGTAAGACAAAGAATGACTTTCCCCTGATCGGTTTGTTTGATAAATCCCTGAACAGGAGCACCACGGAAATGATGAACTACTTTAAACGCAACACCACATTCTGAAAAAATCTGCTGTAAGTGTGATAACATTTTGTTTGGATCATTTTCAAACATTACTTTCTTGATTTCAGGAATGTTGCTGCGAAGTTTTTGACTGTCAAAAGGTACACTTACAGGTATGTTTTCGGTCATGATTTCACACATACGCTGCCATGCAAACAAAGTGTAAACATCAATGTTGGTACTGTTTTTCACCTGTGCACGATAAGCTGCGTTGTAAGTAATTTTGGGAATAACTGAAAGACTGTTCAAGCAAAGCACTTGACGAAGCTGAAGAATTTTTTCGGTATCACCGCAATGATTATGCATAATATCTTTTTGTAAAAAAAACTCAACAATGTCCTTCATAGATTTAAATATAGCCATCTCATCATCGGTAATATTATTCAATTCTTCCAATTCGGCAATATAATTATCGTAAGCAGCTTGTTTTTTTACCCATGTCCCGCTTTCCGCACCGAGAGCAATATCCAATTTTCTGGCAAAGGCAGATGAAATATCTTTGCTTCCATTGATTACGGTAGAAATATGTTTTTCTGACACACCTGTTCTTACAGCAAGTTCTTTCTGACTCATTCCGATACGATTGATTTCAGAAAGCAACGATTTACCCGGATGTATCTGTATTTTCGATTTACCCATAGTCCGCCACTTTCCTTTCTGAAATTTATTCAAAAGCATACACTTACCTAAAAGGTAACTGTATTTTAATTAGATTTTATACCAATCCGAAACAAAAATCAAGTCTTTTGAAAAAAATCGTGTTTTTTTACAAAAGCCAGTAATTTTAAAAGATATTTTTGTGAGTTATTCAACAAAAGATGGTGATATTTTTATTGTAACATGGGAATATGTGCCGTTCAACTATGATATAACGGTGAGCCTTGATTAAGAAAATGCAGAAACAACCCGAACTTCTACCCTAAAAAACGGTGTGAGAGTTCGGGTTGCTATCTTGAATATTTATCATTGATTTGTTTTTCTTTTCTATAGGTGAAAAAAACTCATTTGTTCATATGCTTCGGGAATTTGACGCATAAATTGAAAGCATTCATCAGGGGTTGACAATATACCGTTTTCCGAACATATCCTATGCAGTATCCCTGTTAATTTTTTTGCATTCGGACTCGGCAGTTCATACGCATTTCCATAATATCGGATATATTTATCTTTCATTCCTGGAAAGTGCCTGTCCAGTGCCGAATAGTAATACTCACGATCACCTTCACGAAGCGTCAATCCCATTCCAAAATCAATAACACCCTTTACTCCTGCTTTGACACATTCATTCAGAATATCCGTAATATTTCTCTCCGTATCATTGATAAACGGCAGAACAGGTGTCAGCCATACTACTGTAGGTATATCTCTCTCCTGCATTTTCTTCAGCACTTCGATACGGCGTTTTGTATTGCACACATTCGGCTCCACAATCTGACATAAATCATCATTGTATGTTGTCAGCGTCATTTGGACAACGCATTTTGCAGAACGATTTATCTCATCAAGCAGATCAATATCCCGCAGAATACGATCCGATTTTGTCTGAACAGCCACTCCAAAACCATGTTTAAGAATGATTTCCAGACATTTTCTTGTCAACTGTAATTGTTCCTCACAGTGCATATACGGATCGGACATTGCACCTGTTCCGATCATACAGCGTTTTCTTTTGGATTTCAATGCTTTATCAAGCAATTCCGGAGCATTTTGTTTTACTTCAATATCTTCAAAAGGGTGCGTAAATTGATAACAGCAACTTCTGCTGTCACAGTAAATACAGCCGTGGGTACATCCACGATAAATATTCATTCCATAATAACCGTCATTGCCGGTCAATATCGTTTTCGCATTTACAAAATGCATCTTTTCATCATTCCTTTACGATATTTTAAATTTATCTTTCCCTTATCAGAGCATTATTTGTCCTTTTGATAATCATGATAACACTGTTTTCGTTTTTGGTCAACCTGCGAACTTGCCCGTTTATGAAGATACATGAAGCATAGAAAAATTGATAACAGGAATGATAATTGACAAATTATCCCGAAAATGTTATGATAGCACCGTATAAATATGATGAGGAGGAGTAAGACAATGCTGAAATTTTTTGGTAAAGGTTCTGCTTTTGCAGATGACAATACTTGTGCCTATTTCAAAGACGGTAAAGATATGATTCTGATTGATTTTTCTTTGGAGGCTTTTCCGAAATTCAGAAAAATTGATTTTGACGGAATAGAAACCATTTATATTCTGATTACACACACTCACGGTGACCATATAAGCGGTATTGGCACATTGATACATTATGCTTATTTTATTTTGAAATTGCCCGTTATTATTGTCAGCCCTACGCCCAAAATTATGGAACACATGACATATTTGTTTGATAAACTTGAGGGCTGTCACAAGGATGCATATTCCATTGTGCTGACAGAAAATTTTCATAAGCACTGGTTTATTGATGCCATTCCCACAATACATGCGGAAACACACACCGGCAACTGTTTCGGATACGGTTTATTGGTGAAGAATAATTTGGTCGTTTATACAGGAGATACCAATACCCTTGAGCCGTTCATTACTTTTTTGAAAAGCCAAAATATAGACTGTAAATATCTCTATACCGAAATCTCCGCATATAATAAAGATGTGCATTTGTACATAGAAGATAATTTGGATATCTTGCTTGCATTACAAGAACAAGGTGTAAATATATATGTTATGCACCTTGATGATGAACAAAAAATAAGTTCTATAATTAAGGGTACGGATTTAAAGATAGTGGACACTCAGCCTTGATTAAAAAATACAGAAACAGCCCGAACTTTCCGATAAAGACAGCGGAAAGTTCGGGCGTTCCCATTTTTATAAAATAATTTTCTCTATTTTACAGGAATGTTTCTTTGATTTTTCATTATAATTGATACCAACAAGCACCATTTCACCGACATAATCCTCTAAAATGGTCGGATATTTCTTTTCTTTGATTTGATTAATGGCACTGTCTGCTGTTTCATTCCATTTCAATTCAACTATCATAGCAGGAAGTGCGGTATCACGTTTTGGGATAAATACAACATCAGCAATACCGTGACCTGTCGGAAGTTCTTCCACTTTCAGATAATAGTCAATACAGATAATATATGCAAACTTGATAACATAACGGAGTGCCTGCTCATTGTTATAGAACATCGGAGCATAGTTCATCTCACGAACACGCACAATGGTATTTACTACTTCGGTTTCGTTGCCGTTTAACGTGTCCTGTAACAGTTTTCCGGAAGCCTGTACCAATTCACTCAGACACTTATTACTTGGTTTTTTAAGCAATCTTTTGAATTCTATTCGCAGTTCTTCATTCGGAATACGAGCCTGTTCCGTTTCATCATCATAAACCAGATAGCCCAGATGTATCATAAGAGTCAGGACATCATCACTGGAATTGAATGTTTCAAAATCGTTCTCGAAATCGTCTGTATAAACTTCGACAGGCTCTCCTGCAATAAGCCGCAGTATTTTATTCTGTAAATCGTCCATATTTATTCCGACATAGGTTTTCAGGGATTCGGCGGCAGAGGTTTTTCTCCAATATGACCTGAATGTTTTTCTTTTCATTGCCTGCATAACAGAATAAGGATTATAAACAGATTGATAATTTCCAAATATATAGCCGTCATACCATTCTTTCGCTTTGGCAAAATCCATTTGATACTTTTGACAAAGATTCCTGACTTCATCTTCTGTAAATCCCGTATAAGAGGCAAATTCTTCTGCTCCAAGAACAGAATATTCATCGAAGTCAGAAACTGCCGATTCCGAACCGTCTTTTTTGATAGGCAAAATCCCTGTCATATATGCGGCAGCCACCGCTTTTGATGTGAAATTACCGTTTTTGAACCATTCTCTGAGCAAATTCAGATATGCTTTCTGCGTTTGTTCATCATTTTTTGCTTCACGGATAACGGCATCCCACTCGTCAATGATAAACACAAATTTCATTTCGGTTATTTCTGTATATGCTATCATGCAGTCGGACAGACCTGTTTTGTCCTTTAATTCCGGGTACTCGGATATCAGCTCGGAATGTATCGAATCTGCAATTTTATTGACAACTTTTTTGATACTGCCGTCTTGTCTTGTAACATCGGATATGAAACCTGCAATATCCAGATATATCACGTTGTACTTGTTGAGATGTTCTGTATAGCATTTTGTCCTGCTG
>DBXL01000190.1 GCA_002309275.1 Ruminococcaceae bacterium UBA1213
ACGGCTTTTGAAACTTTATCGGGATTAGTATGCCCCAATCCTAAATGCAGTATCAGATGTGCAATGATATAAGCCCATTCCTGCGGAGTGTGACGCTTGTTTTTATTAAAAACTATATAGCCGTCACTTGTTACATAGGCTGAACCGTTTTTTTCCTTATCATCAAAATCTCTTATTCGGTCATAATAATCCATACAGCCAAAAAGAGGGTGCTTTTTGATAATCTCCATTCCCTCAATGATAAATTGGGTTGACAGGGGGATTTTATTTTTGTTACTCGATTTTTTAGACATATTTACTCCTGTTTTTGTATGAGTCGGGGCAGGTCACGGACAATTTCGACCATAAACCAGTCAGGCAAGGTTTTTCCGCCGTCATCAGAGGCAACTAACTGTGCCAATTCAAAATTGATACTTGCCAATTCTTTTATGAGTGCCTTTGCCCTGTGCGTGAAAAACTGTGTATTGCTGTCAAGCTGTTCCTTGCTTTTCGGCAGTTCCAGAAGAAGTCTGTCACGGAATGACTGTGCAAGAAAATATAATACATCTCTGTCNNCTTAAAGTATGCCATGAACGGGGCGTAGAAAATGGTTCTTCCGTTTTCGGCGGAACAGAAAATAAATGTTCGGGACGTGCCGTGATATAGTCCGTCACCCATTCATGAATTCCTGCGGTATATGCCCATGAAAGCCACTGGTTTACATCAACTTTCAACTGTACATGAAACATTCTGTTCACCAGTGCAGACGACATGGTTTTGACAATGGCATTATCCTGAGCCCTGTTGCCTGCACCGATCACAACACTTCCTTTCGGTAAGTGATACTCCCCTATCCTGCGTTCATAGATAAGGCTGTAAAAGGCTTTCTGCACCTCCTGAGAACAGGCATTCAGTTCATCTAAAAATAAAACATACGGTTCATTTCTTGCAATCATTTTAGGCGGCAGNNAATTCCGATACATTGCCGTTGATTCTCGGAATACCGATAATATCTTCGGGGGCAAGCTGACTTCCTAAAAGCGATACACATTCCATGCCTACGTCCATAGCAAACTGTTCGACAAGTGCCGATTTGCCTATACCGGGTGCACCCCAGATAAATACAGGTCTTACGGGTGCGACTGTCAATAATATTTCCGATAATTCTTCCTGAGTTACTTGTACGGGTAAATTCATAATTTTCTCCTTTATTCCGAATTTTTTTCTAAAATATCAAGTATAAATTGTTTATAATCCTCTCCATAAGGAATTTCAAGGTCTGCATAAAGTTCACGTCTTCTGACAATCGTTTTTTGCTCTGTAACGGGATTATAGCCCTCTTTGTCAACGTCCCTGAAATATATCCCTATACCTCTTTTCTGCCATGAGGGGAGATTATTATAGTTAATTCCTTTCTGAAACAGCAGTTCATTTTTATAACTTATACTTTTACCTTCAAGTGCAGCAGTGGCGGTATTTTGATTAACGCCTTCTTTACGGAGTGCCCAATAACAATGTGCATTCAAAGAATTCCTGTGAGAATCCTCCTGCCGCCACATGAAATAATCAGCCACTTTTTCCTTATTCGGCAGCGGTACTGTACGGCAGTCAAAAGTAGCCGCCCTGCCCAAAAGAAGCGAAAATGCAGCACTTGCCTCTCCTGCCAAAGTTGTATTGATTTTCCTCACTTTTCTTCCAAAAGAATTGTCATTGAGATGAAACAGCAAGGATATTTCATCACTTTCGGTATAAGCGTAAATCACTCTGAAACCGCACTGCATAAGTGTCTTTACAGTTTCTATCATCATATCACGGAATTTTATATCGAAAGGTGCTTCAAATTTACATATTTCTTTCGTCAGACGAGTAAAAGAACGTCCGTCCAATCGTGTCACTATATACATATCAGGCAGTATAAACTGATCAAGTGACTGCTCATATACACGCATCTGAGCATCAAAATCATCAAATTTCATTTTGTATCCTCCCATTTCTTTATGATAAATTGATTGTTTTCTATGCAGACATAGTAAAGTTCATCAAAACCCTCATGATAATTCGGTATCTCCAATTTTGAATGAGTGCATATAATGGCGGTATCGGGAACTTTTGCTTTACCTGTACGGGTACTGTTGCGTTCAATACTCTCATTGATTGAGGAACGGAAATAATAGCCTGTTACTCTGTAACCTGCATTTTTGGCAAGGGTAATATATTTTTCACGGTCTTCTTTTTTGGGATTTGTATTATCCACTACAAATGACCTTTCATTTGCGATACATTCATTCAATAATTTGTTTTCTTTATTTCGTGTACGCAAAGTGTCAAGATTGACATGAACAAACTCGCTGAAATTATTATGATAAAATGTAGATTTTCCGCTGGCTTGTATTCCTATAAAAATAATTGCTCTCTTCATTTTTTCTCCTTAAAACAAAAATGCACCTCTGCATTGAAACAGAAGTGCAAAAAATACATGATAAAACTGCCGTATCAGTGTGAAGATACAGCTATCCCACACAAATCCTTATCAAACGGCAAATTTCACAATTCTGTTTCGGTATTATACTAATGTGATGTGTATTAGGTCGTATATTAAGCATAAT
>DBXL01000029.1:0-3164 GCA_002309275.1 Ruminococcaceae bacterium UBA1213
TGTTACTTAATATTCCTCCTTTTAATAATAAAAAACATAAAAAATTAATGTTTTCAAATAAATTTTATATAATTGTAACATCAAAAAAAAAATTCCGTCAATAGCAGAAGTAAAAATATACTGAAATAAATTGCAAAAATTGTGAATCATCAGAAGAAAAATTTTTAGTAAAAATATACAACTCAAAATCAAATATCAGTGTTGCACTGCCAATACATATATGATATAATAAAATCACCAAAAATGAATCAGGGAGGATTCTTATGAAACACCGTTCAAATTTATGCAAAAGAATTTTTACCGCATTGGCTCTGTCCGTTACAATGCTTGTGACAGCAGTTCCCGTGTCGGCAGGAGAAATTCCCGAAAGTGATGATTTGAGTATGCTTTCGGACAACAATATCCCCGTGGTATATATCACCGTTGACAACTCCGCAGAGGGCTTTTCCACATTTGAGGAAGTAAACCAAAGCCCGGACCACTCCGCAAGATGTACAGGTACTGTCAGAATAGATGTTCCCGACGGCTACAAGGGAGATTACAGCGACACTGTACTGGAGGACACGGAAGAATTACAGCTTGATTATATGCGTGGCAGAGGAAACTTTACATGGGATTTTGCAGAGAAAAAGCCCTATAAAATAAAATTCGACAAAAAGCAGAATCCTCTTGGAATGGGCAAAAATAAACATTGGGCACTCCTTGCAAACCGCTTTGACGGCAGTATGCTCAGAAACAGGCTTGCCATGTATATTGCCACTCAGCTCGGCATGGAATATACCCCCAAAATGCTCCCTGTTGACCTCGTAATTGACGGAAAGTATATGGGAAGCTATTACCTTTCGGAACTTGTGAGAGTCGGAAAAAGCAGAGTGGATATAGATGAACTTACCCCTGACGACAATGAAGAACCCAATATTACAGGCGGTTATCTTCTTGCAATAGAGCCTGCATGGTCCACGAAGCCTGCACACCCCGAAAATACCGTCACTACCTCACGCAATGAGTCATTTTCATTTGAAAGCCCTGAATTTTACTCTGAAGATGAAGATGATGTATTGGGTACGGAACAGCAGAAAGAATACATAGAAAACTATCTCAAAGAAACAGAAGAGGCTATTTTCGGACAGGACTTCAAAAACAGTGATGGAGTTTCCTATACAGAATACCTTGACGCTCAATCGGCAGCGGACTTTTGGTGGTTACAGGAATTTACCATAAACAGCGACGCTTTCACTACATCAAGCAACTATCTCTATAAAAAGCGTGACGGCAAATTATATTTTGGACCTATCTGGGATTTCGACTATTCAATGGGACTTCTTGACTCCGAAACACACAGTTTCAATCAATCCCATTATTCATGGCTCACACATCTCAGAGCATATAACTCCGATTATCAACAGCTTTTAAAAGACCGCTGGAAAGTGCTTGACTCCATCATTACAGATATAGTGAAAGAGGGCGGAGTGCTTGACCAATATGTCAGCGAACAGAGAAACTCAACTGAAGATGATTATGCTTTGTGGGGAGTACCGTTTTCATTTAATAAAGTATCGGGATTTGACGAAGAAGTTGAATTTTTAAGAACATGGCTCACAGAAAGACAAGCCTGGATAAATGAAAACATTGATACAAAGCTTGACCACGCTTATGTTACAGTCACATTTAAATCTGACGGCGAAGTGATCGGCTCATGCACAGTTTTAGGCGGTACAAAGAATATGCTTTCTCCTCCCTCAATCCCCTATGATGAAAACAGACCTTTCTACGGCTGGACATACGAAAACGGAGAAAGTATTGATTTTATCAATACAAAAATAATAGAAGATATGGTTCTTGTGGCAAACTATGGAAGCACATATCCTGATTTTCCTGATGAACCCGAAATTTCAGATGAACCTGAAATCTCAGATGAACCTGAAATCTCAGACGAACCCGAAATCTCAGATGTATCTGAAGTATCCGAAATATCGGAAATATCAGAAGTATCAGAAGTACCCGAAATATCCCAAGTATCCGAAAAAAGTGAAGTATCTCAAAAGACAGATACACCTGCCAATACAAACAGCCAGTCAACAGAAAAATCCAACACTCAAAACAGCGTTGTCAATACCTCATCTCAGACAAATTCAGGCAACACAACAAACAATACACCCAGTACAGGCGATAATTCACTTTTGCCGTTCTTTATGATGACATTTATCCTTTCTCTTTCAACAGCGTTTTTCATCAACAAAAAGAGTAAACATAATCACTAAGCCATAAATCTCCCCCACAGGAATTTGAAATTTCCTGCGGGGGATTTTTTTATCTTCGTCTTGAGCCTCTGAATACAAGTGATATGATACCCAATACTATGTATATCAAAATAATAACTAACCCTGCACCAATAAAAATGGTTGCTATTTCCAACTCTAAATAAAATCCGCCGTTTGTGAATTGCTGACGGTTTTCGGAGGGATTGTCGGAATTGATGTATATAGTCACCGTATCGCCCTCTTTTTGATTGAACTTTACATGCAGACCTTTTGCAGTATATTCTTCTCCGTTATATTCATATACCGCATCAGCAAAAGTATTTGTACTTGAATAGCCGTCTTCATCTGTGGTTTCATAGTCCCATACATTAGTGCAAACCGCCGATACAGATACCGCCTTTGACATGAATTCATCATATTCCGCTTTTTTTGCTGAGCCGTCTATAAAACGATATATCCCCAATACCAGCATTAAAATTGCAAACAATAACCAAAATGCTCTGCGCCCCATATTATTTCATCTCCCACGGCTCTCTCACATCTGCTTTCGGTTTGCAACTCATCTTGAAAGCTATCAATGTCATAATTACACCGATTATTATCATAACCGACCATATCGCTATGCTGAAAACCGCCTCTGCACTGCTCATAGGAATACGGGCATCACTCGGATTTTCGGGAGAAATATAGATTCTTATGGTATCTCCTTTTAATGTGCTTTCCGTGACTTTGAAATCATCGGCTTGATATATAGCCCCGTCATATTCATACTGCACATCTGCACGATAATAATATTCTGTGCCGTCTTCGCCTATATCGGAAAACATATGTATTTCCGTACATTCTGCATTGATCGGAACAGCTGTTTCCATAAATCTGTCATTCTCACTCTTTTCCTGCAAA
>DBXL01000029.1:3229-4924 GCA_002309275.1 Ruminococcaceae bacterium UBA1213
CTTTGCCCAAACTGAACTTTTTGAGTAACGCCCATTCTTATTCATCTCCCAATAATAATTTTAAATCACCTTATCTCCCACGGTTCATTTATTTTATCCCACTTTTCATTTACTCTCGGCTTGGATTTTTTGAAAGACCACAAAAGAATTATAATTCCCACAAAGCCTATGAATGCGAAAAGTCCGCCGAAAACCGCCATAGATATAAAATCTCCCTGTGTATATTCCTGACGGGCATCATTGGGATTATCAGGATTGATGTATATCATTATAGTGTCACCCTCAGAGGTGCTTCCATCGACACTGATGTCATACGCATGATATGGGATATTGTCATATTCATAGTCAACATCGGCATGATAATAATAAGTTGTATCGCCGTCATCATCTGTGCTTGATGTCATCCATACACGGGTACACTTTGCCAATACCGGTTCAGCCGTTTCCATAAATTTATCATTTTCATTTTTCGACTTAAATGCGAAGAAAACAAGCACCAGACCGATTATCATAAATATTATCGGTACTATCAATATGATTTTCGGATTTTTCATTGTTGTTCCGCCGTTTACACTAAGATTTCTTTTCATTTGCGTTCATCTCCATTTTACCAACGATTATTATTGTTATTTTCCTGATATGAATTATATGTATCAAAATTATTGTTATAGTCCTGATATGTGTTATTTGGATTATATGTATTAAAATTGCCGTTATAACCCTGATATGTAGTATTCGGGTTATATGTATCAGCCAACGGTGTATTTTGCGAAATATATTCTCGTCTGCTTGGGGCATGACGGTTTTTTATGCCTATCATAACAAACGAACCGCCCATTATAATAAACATTCCGCAAGCTATTACTACAATCAGCCAGCCCATATCCTGACCAGGTCTTATATACTTTGCGGGATTTTCAGGCAAAACATACAATCTTACTGTATCTCCGACTTTTGTAGAGGAGTTTACAGAAAGTTTGTGACAGTCATATTTCTGACCGTTATATGTATAAGTTGCGTTTGCATAGTAATAAGTAGTTTTGGTTTTTTTTCTGGTGCCGTGTTTGGATTTGCTGGTTTTGGTTTTTGTTTCAGACCACTTTTCCGTATAAGTAGCATAGACCTCATCACCCTCAGACATGGCTCTCTGAGCATAGCTGTAATTATAAACAGACAACCCTATACCCATTACAGAAAATAATATAACCACTACTCCCATTATCAAATAAACAACAGCCGTCCCTTTTGTCATCACATTTCTTCTTGAAAAATTCCTTGCCATTTTCAACAATCCCCCAAACATATTTTATGATAATATTATATCATACTTTCTTATAAAATGGGTAGGCTTATGCCGATTTTATTTTGAAAAAAAATGCATTATTTTTATGATACACAAGAAATAATTGCATATTGCCTATTTTTCATAGAAAAAAATCACCCTCCCGTGAGTGAAACACGAGAGAGTGACTGAAAAGTTTCGTTTATTGAAAGAAGCGATTACTCAAAAATCTTTGCAACAACGCCTGAACCAACTGTTCTGCCGCCTTCACGGATAGCGAAACGGAGTCCCTCTTCCATAGCGATAGGAGTGATAAGTTCAACTGTCATTTCTACGTTATCGCCAGGCATACACATTTCTGTGCCTTCGGGAAGGTTGATTACACCTGTAACGTCTGTTGTTCTGAAGTAGAA
>DBXL01000029.1:4936-5398 GCA_002309275.1 Ruminococcaceae bacterium UBA1213
CGACCACCCTCGTCCTTAGTAAGAACATAAACCTGTCCCATGAACTTTGTGTGAGGATGAACGGAACCGGGCTTTGCAAGAACCTGTCCACGCTCGATTTCAGACTTCTGAACGCCACGGAGGAGTACACCTACGTTATCGCCAGCTTCTGCATATTCGAGAGTCTTTCTGAACATTTCAAGACCTGTAACAACGGTTGTTCTCTTTTCGTCTGTAAGACCAACGATTTCAACCTGCTCAGAAACTTTGATCTGACCTCTTTCAACNNTCCAAAAAAAACGCATTATTCTGATGATACGGCACAAATCATCACTGCACATTGCTAATTGCTAATTGAAAAAGGCACTCCCCATGCCGAAACAAGAGAAGTGCCTGAAAATTTCTGTTTATTGAAAGAAACGATTATTCAAAAATCTTTGCAACAACGCCTGAACCAACTGTTCTGCCGCCCTCACGGATAGC
>DBXL01000029.1:5464-6057 GCA_002309275.1 Ruminococcaceae bacterium UBA1213
TCTGTGCCTTCGGGAAGATTGATAACACCTGTAACGTCTGTTGTTCTGAAATAGAACTGGGGACGATAGTTATTGAAGAAAGGTGTATGACGACCACCCTCGTCCTTAGTAAGAACATAAACCTGTCCCATGAACTTTGTGTGAGGATGAACGGAACCGGGCTTTGCAAGAACCTGTCCACGCTCGATTTCAGACTTCTGAACGCCACGGAGGAGTACACCTACGTTATCGCCTGCTTCTGCATATTCGAGAGTCTTTCTGAACATTTCAAGACCTGTAACAACGGTTGTTCTCTTTTCTTCTGTAAGACCAACGATTTCAACCTGCTCGGAAACTTTGATCTGACCTCTTTCAACTCTACCTGTAGCAACTGTACCACGACCAGAAATGGTGAATACGTCTTCAACAGGCATCAAGAAAGGAAGATCTGTTGTTCTTTCAGGAGTAGGAATGTACTCGTCAACAGCAGCCATGAGTTCGTGAATGCACTCGTACTCAGGAGCCTTAGGATCCTTAGAATCAGAAGAAAGTGCCTGATAAGCAGAACCTCTGATGATAGGAGTATCGTCGCCCGGGAATTCGTACTCGTCAAG
>DBXL01000029.1:6070-6216 GCA_002309275.1 Ruminococcaceae bacterium UBA1213
TCCATCTCAACGAGGTCGAGAAGTTCAGGATCGTCAACTTGGTCAGTCTTGTTCATGAATACAACGATGTAAGGAACGCCAACCTGACGGGAAAGAAGAATGTGCTCTCTTGTCTGAGGCATAGGACCATCAGCAGCAGATACAAC
>DBXL01000029.1:6353-6606 GCA_002309275.1 Ruminococcaceae bacterium UBA1213
TCTTCGGGAGCCTTATCGATATTAGCGTAATCTACGAATTCTGCATCGCCTTCAAGGTTAAGAACCTTTGTGATAGCAGCTGTAAGAGTTGTCTTGCCGTGGTCAACGTGGCCGATTGTACCAATGTTAACGTGCGGCTTGCTTCTTTCAAATTTTGCCTTTGCCATTGGAAATTACCTCCTAAATTATTTATAAGTTATAATAAGCATTGCACTTGGTCTTATTGTATCAGCAACAAGACCAAATTGCAAGC
>DBXL01000204.1:0-1272 GCA_002309275.1 Ruminococcaceae bacterium UBA1213
ATTCTGTTACTTAATATTCCTCCTTGAATTTGTTGGTTGAAGTTTGTTTGTCTTTGATGTCTATATTATAGCATTTCAAAAAAAATATTCCATAGATAAATTGAAACCATTCAGGAAACAATTTTTTAAGCAAACATTTAATTTTTTCAAGTTTTCACACACAAATTCCACATAAAAAAAGCAACGTGCAATTACAGGTTATTCCCCATTCATTGCACATTGCTAATTGCTAATTGCTAATTAACTCAAAGTCCAGCCAGCACGGCATAAATTTTTTCATTTGATTGGAAAGTATGGTTTTCTGTGAATTGGTGAGAGTGTCCGTGCATTCAAAAGTAACTTTTAACGGAGAGGTGTATGAATAGAAATTCCCGTGCAGGTTGAAGCTGTCACGGATTTTCCGCATACCCTCAAATGTGTAGTCCGTCTGACATACAGACAGGGCTTTTATAATGGCATTCCGTCTGCTGTCAGTGGTTCTGTTGGGATTGTAGCGTTTGAACCAGTTTTCACGCATTGTCAGACCATAACTTTCTGCCGTTTCAACAAAGCACTCTCTTAACATCTCATCAAGCTCATCAAACAAAATATCCAGACCTTCTGCATATGCTTTCAGTTCGGCATATACAAGACTGTTGGCTGAAATCTCATAAAGACCTGTTTCCAGAAGTCTGTCACTCATTTTCTGAAATTCAGACATATCAAAAGCCCCCTTTAAGCATTCGGTGCAGTAATGGAAACTGTGCCAAGCTTTGCAAGCTGACTGACTGAAATGCTCACATCTGACATATTGATAAATTCATAATTATCAACACCGTCTGTTTCATAGAGAGCCTTTCCGAGTCCCGCAATTTTTACATCTTCGCCCACTCCAAGCTTTTTGAAAAAGTTTGTCATGCTTATCTGTGCATTTGCTATGACTTCGTTGGCGGTAAAGCCGTCTTTTATATCTATTTGTGCTGTCACGTTCACGGTAACAAGTTCAGGTCTTGTTACTGAAAGGCTTATTCCAAAAGGTCTGCCTGCATTCAGAGTATCATGTGCATTCTGATACGCTGTATTTGACGGCACGTCACCCTCACCGCCAACACATACCGTTATACTGCCTGCTGAGGAACTTGCGACAGTTGCAGATTTGATTCCGTCAACGGACTTTGCAAGGTTTATGTAATATTCGGCATTTGCACCGTTAGGCGTATTCAAGTAACTTTGTGCGATTCTCTCACGAAGTTCATCATCACTTTCATCATCTGTCCCACCAATGAAAGAAGT
>DBXL01000204.1:1383-15929 GCA_002309275.1 Ruminococcaceae bacterium UBA1213
CTTTCACGGGGGATAGTATCATCACTTACTGTAACATATCTCAAAGAGCCGTCTGCATTGGAACATACCGTTCCCTGTGGGATTGTAATATCATGGTCAAGCGGTGTATCAAGTCTGAATACTACAAAACCTGTTGCTTTATTTCCCTTTATTCGTGAAAGTCCTCTCTGGCGTGCATGGCGGTCAAGATACTCTCCCGTCGCGGTATTGGGAAACATCTGTTTTTTAATTCCGTCAATTTCCGTGCAGAGAGAATAAATCTCCCCTGCAAGCAGTTTGATTCTTATACCAATATCACTCACTCTGTCAGGCGAATAGCCTGAAAACTCCTCAAATTTATCATTCATTCTTTCAAGAATTTCATTATATGTGTATGCCATAAGTCCTCCTATCGTCTTATCGTTATATCATAAATGCCGCTGTCTGTTTCAACGCCTATGCAAATGGAATTGTTTTCCGCAACAACTCCAATAACCTCTGCATTTGAAATATCCGAAAGTGCCTTTCGTGCAAAGGCTTCTATTTTATTGATACAGTCAGGCTCCGAGATGTCAGCCAAAAAAATATCACTGCCAAGCCCACGGTCATATATAAATCTGCCTTTTTTGGCAGAGAGGGCTATATATAACTGCTGTTTAAGCTCATCTGTTCCCGAAATCGTATCAGGCGAAATATCGCCTGCTATATTCAATGCAGTATCCATATTTCACTCCTCCGCTGAAAAAATCTGACCGTTAATAATAACCGTGCCGTCATTCTTTAAAATGATATAAGCACCGCCTTGAGAATAAAGTGCAAGCTCGCCCGATTCTATTTCATATAAATTTTCATCACGCCTTACACCTATGCAGAGCCTTTCATTTTCGGAAGAAATGACAACGGAATTGTCATTCATCTGAGGGACATAATCAATGCCTTTCGGAGCAACGATGGAAAATTGTACAGTCCCGTCAGGTGATGCCGCTGCAATTCTTCTGTCTGCACTTGATGTAACCCTGCCCGTAATACAGGCAAGATTTTTATTTTTGTTTGATATATTTCTTGATATTTTCAAATATACTTCACCTCTGCATAAATAGTGGTATGTTCCCCGTCAGGATTCAGGGAATAGTGTATTTCTTTTATCATATAATTTTTATCCTCTCTGTCGAGGACAAGACCTGTGCCGACTGTGCATAAAACACAGCCCGATACATCAAGAATCACCTGTTCATACTTATTCTGAGCATTTTCCATTATTTTTTCTGCACTGAACGGGGAAAGGCTTTTGCTGTCGGCTGTATTGAGATAACGTTTTCTTTGGATGCCGAGCATTTGTGCAAAGCTGTCTTTAAATGGCATGACATAGCCGTTGGAAGATTCAGCCCTCACCATTATTTCAGAAATCAAAAGATGTCTTTTGATAGTATGTTTTTTTGAGATACAGCGGTCTGAGGATACATAAACAGAATTTCCGCTGTTTTCCCCTGATATATCAATCGTGCCGTTGCAGTCTATTTTGGGAGATGTTCCCACAAATCTCCTGCAGAACTCTGAAAGCACTGCCCATTCACTCATGCCTTTGGATATGATAAATTCATCATCAAAAGTTTGGGAAGTACCTTTGAATTTTGTAAATCCGAGAGGGGCAAAATGTCTTTCCATGAGGTCACACATGGATACCATGCAGTAAGTCTGTGGCAAAGCCTCATTGTCAAGCAGAATACAAGCCTGACTTCTTGCGGAAACCGTCAGAAGCATACCATTGATATTTTTTTCATCTGTCTGAGTATCCGCATAGCCGTAAAATATACGTTTCAAACCGTCAAGGACTTCCACGGATAAAACAGGAGATACATTTTCTTTCACTGCGAAAGTTGCTGTCAGTCTGTCGGCAGGTGCGTCTTCTGAGGATACAAAGCTGACTTTCAGGGGATTTTTTAAAACAGTTTCCTTTCCCTGAATGTCCTTTAAAACATATTTCAGCATAGTTTCACAGCCTTTCCATGATTAATAGGAATGTCCGGGCGGAGAATATCGGGATTTGCTTTAACAAGCGTTTCTATATCAATGCCGTATTCATAGGAATAATCCCACAGGCATTTCACACCGTCTGAAATGCACATCTGCAAAACAGACTTTCCTTTTTTATCAAAGCTTTCAATAAAGCGAAAGGTGTATTTTATAACATTTTCGGTATCCTGTGCAATCAGTTCCAGCTTGTCAAAAAACGCATATAAAGGCTTTTGTGACGGAATGTAAAGCATTCCGCCACCGCCTGAGTGAAATACGCTTTTCAGCCTGTTAAAGTCATTGATACAGTCCGTACCGAAAAATTCTCCCTCGCCCGTTATCAATCGGGCATTCTCTCCCGTATCGGAAATTATATTTTGCTCAAAAGGAATTTTATGTTCGGTGATATTTTTCTGATGTGAAACGTGTATGACATACGGATTGACAGGAAAAATAAAATCTTTATAGCTCATTCTGCCGTCAGTTTTCATGGAATTCCTCCTCTACAGAAATAGTTTTGTCATACCTGAGCATATCATATTCAATCATGTCTGAAATATCCGTTAAAACGGATATTTCATCATTGAAATTTTCATTCATTGCTGTTTTCCACCTCCATGCCGAGAGCAGTAAAAGTGATATGTTCACGAAATTTTTCTTTGTCTGCGGTGAGGGCAAAGTCATTCCAAAGGCAGTTGGAAAGAGTGATTTTTGTATTGTCAAATTCCATTCGGACAGTGAAATTTTCAAGGTCATGGAAATTGCAGTTTTCAAAGGGCTGAATGAATCTGAGATTAGAAAGAATGATTTTATATTCAGGCTTTCCTTTAACGTGTGCAAAATCGCTGTTCAAAAAGCAGGAGCGTATTTTGTGTATGTGAAGGGTTTCACGGACTTCCGCATTTTCAGCCTGTAAAAGCTGTCTGCCGTTGATGAATATTTTGACATCTCTTCCGCAGAGAGTTTTGAGTTCCTCCAAAACATCACCCCTCCCCTGCTTTCAGTACCACTTCACGCAGACCGAAAGTAATTTTTATTTTATAGGCAAAAATATTTTTGTCAAAGACACATCTGTCAACGGCAACGGAAATAATATTTTTACCTTCATCAAGTTCAATGAGCCTTATGCATACATTTTTAGCGATTTCCTCACAAAATGAACTGCCTTTTTTTTCATCTGTGACTATGTTTACAACCGCCTTTTCATCAGCAGATTCCACTATATCATAGCCCAAGAGAAAATTCATTCTGTCATACTTTTCGGAGCCGAAAGAGATGACAGGGGGATTCACGGGAAAATCAAGCTTTTCAAAGTCATATGCTTTCATAAGCCTGAAATCAGAAAATACACTGTCATTCAATGCAAGGTTATAAATTTCATCAACAAAGCTGTTCATCAGGAAACAACACTCCCATTTGTAAAGATTTTCATGCAGGCTTTTGAATAAGAACCGAATTTGCATGAATATGTATCTGCCCAAAGAAGCATATATTGATTAGTGCCGTCAGAGATAATATCACCATAGTCTGCCGTTTCAAGCAGAGCCTTTTCTGAAAAAATCATAAATTTTCCGCTGTCTGAATGTCCCTCTGATGTATGGGAAATATCCCCTGAACTTTTCTGCATATATCTTACAGGGTATATCACGGCAAGACCTGTTTTTGTTTCGTCTGAATGGGTGACTGAAACAGGTATGCCTGATTTTTGTATTGCTTTTTGAAGTCTGTTCATGTCAGACCACCTCGAATACAAAATAACCGCTGTCGAATACGTCAGAAATATCTGCAAAAGCCTGTTCATAAATTTTCTGAGCATTTGCGAGAATAGATGAAGATGACTTCACGGAAACGTCACCTACGGTAATATCACCGCCGCTTTCAGCAATCGACCAGAGAATATATCTGTAATATGCAAGAGAGGCGGCAGCAAATTCAAGTTTGCTGCCGCAGCTGCCTGTATCGGAATCGGGCTTCAAGTGAGAGAGTATATAATCTCTTGCATTCTCACACATAAAGCGGAATTTTACAGAAGTTTCCTCGTCAGAGCCTGAAAGACGGCTGAAAACAGAAATAATATTTTCAATATCCAACCGTCACACCCCCATTTAAATGGAAAGAACTTTTGCAGCGTCTGCAAAGATTTTAGAAAAGCCTGTTGTACAGCTGATAGCAGTATTGCCAAGCTGTCTGTCAATGACTTTATCAGACTCAATGATAACGCCACCGGACTGTATCATCTCCAAAGCACAGTTTTTATCCAGACCGATAATTTTATTGCTTGCAAGAGTGGGGGCACAAATGAGTTTTGCACCGAGGGGTGTCAGCATTTTGCCTGTACCGTGAAAGTCAAGACCGGCATTGGCATCTCTCATTTCAGAGAATGCAAGAATCTGCTGTATAAGAGCCGGGGGGGCTATAATGGTATTGAGTTCATAGGGTGCAAGACCTGCCCAGAGTTTCAGCAAAGAGCTGTAAGAAAAGCTGCCGCTTTCAGTGATAGTTTCCGCCGCATTGTTGCCGCCGTCACCGTTGACGAGGACATTGACAGCGTCAGAAAGCTGTTCTCTTGCTATATATGCACCGATTTGACGAAGTGTTACAGTAAAAATGTCAAGACGCTGATATTTGAGAGCCTCATAGGAAGCCGTCAGCACTCTGCCACGCTTTGTCAGGGTGACGAGATTGGGATTGGTTCTTATTTCGGTCTGAGGGAGATTAGCTCCTTCAGCAGTAATGCTGTTATTTTCACCGACAGGCGAAGACGTAACAGAACGGTAGTCCAAGCCGTTGATAACGGTTTTAGCGGCTGCTATATCTGAAAGCACATCGGCACTTTTCATGCCCTGCTTGACGGCACGGGCAATGTATTCAGGGAAAAGCACAGCAGAATTTGCTGTCTGAAAGAACTTCTGCACGTCATCGGAGTGAGAGCCGCATACTTTTATGTCATATCTTTTCAACTGTCGCTGGAAAGCGTCCAAGCCGTCCATATCTGTATTTTTGTAGTTTACGGAGGGGTCAAGTTCCTCCAATGTATCGGTAAGGGATTTACCGTTTGCATACATACCTTTTTCAAGTTTGATAGAATCATAGAAAGCCATTGTTAAAAAATCCTCCTTTTAAAGAATAATACCTGCGGTATTGGTAGTAGAATCGACATCTATCACAAGATGTTCTCTGCCGTTGGTGGTGTCAACTTTAATCTTGCCGGTGTCAATGACGAGTTTCTTGTAGCCGACAGCAATAGAGCCTGTATAGGGCAGACGGACATAACCGTCAAGCTGTACAGCGGCATAGCCGTTTTTCAAAGATTTGCATACACCGCAGAAAGCAGAAGTTGCATTGGCAACTTTTCCGCTGGCGGACATCACGACAGGCAAGCCGACAGTTACACCGCTTGCTGCCTCAAAAGTCAGGGTATTGGCATTATAGCCGTCAAAAGATACAGTCATAGAAAAAAATCCTCCTTAAATATTTTTATAAATAGTGTTGTTTGCAGAGCGGTCAGAACCGCCTTTTAAAAGCTGTGGTTCAACGGGGATAATATCAGCCGTTTTTGTTTCAAAAGCCTTTATCAGTTCATTGAGCTGACTGACAGAAAGGGCATTTGTGATATTTTCAAGAGTTTCGGCTGATATATCAGGGAGTGCAAAAGCAGAAAGAGATTTTATCTCTTTGATAAGGGTATTGCGGTAGATTTCACCATCAGCCGCCATTTGTTTAAGAGAACGGAAAGTTTCTGCCAATTCTCTCACCTCGTCAGCGGAGAAAGTTTGTTCTTCGCCGGTGAAAAGACGTTTTTCAATATTCATTTTGTCAGTTCCTTTCGGGATAAAATTTTTAATAACGCCTGCATTTTTCTGTGCAGGCACGGCAACAAATGACCATTCATAAGCATCTGTGGGCTTGTCAAGGGTGACAAAACACAATTTATTTTCATAGTATTTTCCTTTTGAATGTGAGCAGAGAGAAATATCCCTGCCGCACACCGAGCAAATGCGTTTTTGTACAGAACAGCCTATGCTGACTTCTTTTTTAATGCCGCTTTCAAGAGATGTAATAAAATCGCTTTGGGACTTCGGCACATAGGCACGGGCAAAAAGACGTTTATAAGGCTTGCCGTCGGAAGTGAACTTGTCAGAAACAAATTCTGTTTTACATGAAAATATGCGGGCTGTCTGATTGGAAGATTTGGGATTATGGTCTGCAATGCCCGTAACACCGTCAAAGAGCTTTGCAAGCTCATCAAGGGCATTATCCGAAAAGCGTTCAAAATCCCTGTCAATGTCATTGTCGCAGAGTATCACCGAAAATGCATAGACATCATTTTCAGTGAGAGGGGTTCTTGTATGCCTGTTGATAAGTTCCAATTCCCCCTCACGAATATCATTTTTATTCAAAAATATCAGTCCTTTCCTAAAGTACTTTCCAATTTCTGAGCCTGTGCATTGAGAAGTCTTGCACGGGCTAATTCTACTTCGTCCTGTAAATTGATGTTATCCCAGACGATTTCAAAATCTGTCTGAATGCCGTTGAGCCTGAAATATGTATCACAGATTTTAGTAACAGTGGAATTGAGAATACAGCGATAATATTCGAGTTCACTTGTGAGAATGTCCGCCTGCTGAGTGGACATTCTTTCTGTAGTTGACCATGAAAAGCCGAGTAAAAAAGGCGGTATGGAAAGTTTGGCGACAATCTGCTCAAGGAGCTGGCGTACAGGGATATTGCTGTCGGGAATCTGGTTTTCCGCACCTATGACTTTAATGCTGACATCACCGACAGTTATAAAATCCTTTGGCGAAGAGCTTTTCATAGCCTTGCTCCACTCGTCAGCAATGGTTTTGGCACGTTCTTTTGAAAAAGAGCGTTCATTTTCATTGGGCTTGTAGGAAACGGCAAAACGCACATTTCCGATTCTGTCCCAGTTTGTGCCGACAGCGTTGAATATTTTCATAAGGATTTGCCCGATAAAAGGCAGACCTTTTAAAACAGAAGTGCCATAAATCTGACCGGGTTCCGGCATGATGGAACTGCAAAGAACAAGTGCAGGATATTTCACAGGAGAAAGAGAACCGTCAGAATTTTGTGTGCATATTTTAATATCAAGGGGATTTCCGTCTGAGATAATCTGCACGTCATCAAGAGAAGCGTTGTAAAGTGCAGAAATATTTTTATGTTTCCTGTCAAGGACAATTTCACCGACAGCGGTGCCATAGACAAGCATTTGTTCAAGGTAGCATGAAAGGAAGCTTTCAATACCTGTTTCACAGGCATTCACACGGATATTTTTCAAAAATCTGTTTATATCCCTGTCAAGATTTTCAGAGCCTGTTTGAATTTGAAATCTGCCCATAAGACGTATGATTTTATATATAGCCGCACTGATAACAGGAACGGTATTTTTAAGAGTCTTGTAAAGATTTCTTTCGCATACGGAAGAACCGGATATTAAAGAAAGGTTTGAGTTAAATCCGTCAGCAGAGAAAGTCTGCACATTGCAGTCAGATTTTTTTCTGCTGAGGAAGTCGAAGAGAGCCAATATATATCACCTCCAAAAAAGTTTATCTGTCAGATGCAAAAACAAAGAAATTGTCATTGTCTGAATCGAGAATGGTGGTTATAAAATAGCGTATATCGTCCATAGCATGGTCATTTTCTTTGACAGGGGTATCTTTACCGCCGGTATCCCAACGATAAAGTCCGAATTCATTGATAGTGTCACGGCAGTTCCGGCAAATTTTTATTCTGCCCTGTTTCAGAGCGGTGCTTGTCTGACGGATGCCGTCAAGGACATTGTTTTTGGCAGGCTTGACATTGAAATCACCATGCCTGCGAATGACCTCAATAAAGCTTGCGGCAGACGGATCGACAACGACAGTTGAAATTTTTCTGTTTCCGATAAGCTGACACAAACCGCTGTAATGTTCTTCATCAGTGCGTGACGAGCCTTCGACACGGGAATTATAGTAATATTCATTGATTCTGTACCATGTATCGCCGAGGAGTCCCCATAGACCGAAAGAGGCAGGATTGACAGTGCCATAGTCGCATGAAACGGCAAATTCAGAAAAATCGCCTTGCGGAATATCACAGAACATTTTGTCATCTGACATGAAAGGATAGACAAGACCTTCTGTCGCCACCCATTTGCCGAGAACGAAACGGTCATAAAAACTGCCTGAATAGAGGTTTTTATAGCGTTCACGGATTTTTTTTGAAAGAGAGGGGTTATCGTCCATAGTGAAGTGCAGATAGTAAACATTCTTTTCTTTTATTTTTTTAATCCACTCACGGTGAAACCAGTGCTGAGGATATTCAGGGTTGCAGTTAAACCAGAGTTTAGAATGTTCAACGGAGCATCTTGCAATAGCCTGTTCCACGAAAGAGCGTGGCATTAAAGCGACTTCATCAAAGAGAACACCGCCCAGCGTCATGCCCTGAATGAGAGAGGCAGAGCTTTCATCACGCCCGCCGAACAGGTAAAAAGTATTTTTTCTGCCGTTCACGGAAACTTCAAAAAGATTGGAAGCAATCTTTTCGTTTACATCAAAACCTATATCCCGCAGGGCATTCAAAAGCGGTACAGCGACATTTCTTTTAACGGACTTAATCGTTTTTCCGCATATGGCAAAGGAGCTGTCGGCGAATGCAAACATAGCCCATGAGATAAAAGAAACGCTCATGCAAAGAGTTTTACCGCTCCTGACGGCACCGTCACAAATAATGGCATCAAGCTTTGAAGATGAACGGGCAGGCGACCACCAACTTAAAACATCAAGCTGTTTTTCAGAGAACGGTACAAAACTCATTGCAGGTCATCACCGCCGTAATTCTGAGAATTTTTGAGACCGCCAAGAACTGCATTGTAAAAATCGGAAGCAGAGCTTTTTTCAGTGGAGTTGAGAAGCTCCAGTTTTTCAAGAGCTTTGAGCCTGTCAAAAAACTTTATCTCCATACAATTTTCTTTGGGACGTTTTATTTCGGCAACATTGAAAAGGTCATAGTTTTCAAGGTTTTCAGAGCTGTCTGCAAACAGGAGTTTAACAGCATCACAGACATTTCCAAAAGCGAGCCTTTCATAGCCCGAAACGGCTTTTTGAGAAAGATACTGTAAATTTTGCTTGTAAAGGGAATGGATGTATTCGGAAACGTCATCACGGACAAGCAAAAAAGAACCATCTTTTTGAGGAGAGGCATAGCCTGCCAGCCGTGCAGATTCGGTCACATTTCCGTTTTGTGCATAGAACACGCAAAACAATTTTTCTTTTGAGGTAAGATTTTTTTTATTGATGTTTAAAACCTCCTTTCACCCATGCACCGAAAAGCAAAAAAATTCAACCCATAGGGGTTGAATCAGAGAAAAATTTTCAAAAGTTTGTAATTTCAGACAAAAAAATAACAGGCAACATGAAGTCACCTGTCAAAAATCACGATTAAGGGATTGGAGAACACCCCAATATATTATAACTGCCAGAGAGTGCCGTAGCCGTATTCAAAATGCGAGCCAAAGCAGATACGGTTAAAATTTCCGCTGAGTCCTCCGAAGTTATAGATTGCATCAGAAATGCTTTCTGTAGTCAGTATTCTGAAAGGAACGTACTGTTCATCGGGAACGGAAACATCTCCAAGAATACGCATCGCATAATCCACCATGCCGTAAGCGGTCCATTCATAGCTCTGTGCTACCAGCATTTCAATATTTCCATATCTTGCACTGTCGAAAGCTTCATCGGAACCGCCTGTTGAAATAACAGGGATTTTTCGTCCGACCAGTTCAACGGCATCCAAAGCACTTTCTATCATTCTGTCGTCAAACACAACGATATAATTGATTTTGGTATCTTTCTTCAAAGCATCTCTTATTTTGCCTGTAAGGGTATCACCCGTTTCTTGAAGGAGGACATTTACACCTGTGCAGTAGCCTGTAACACCTGAAATATATTTTTCAAATTCATTTTTAAAGCCGACAGCAATGCTGTTTGACAAAGCGGAATCTGTACAATTTACAGCAAGTGCATTCACATTGCCCTTTGTTTTAACAATTGTCCAGTCTGCAAGATACTTTCCGATACTCGAATAGTCAACAGGCATTGTATAATCTGTAAAATGGTCATTCTGTCCTGCATTGAGAGAGCCTGCCGAAATGACTTCAATACCGTTTGCCTGAGCGTATTCTATATTGGTAGAAAACTTATCTTTGTTTATGTCGCCGAACAGGATAATAATATCCGTCTTGACGCTGACAGCATTGTTAAGAGCATTATTGATAGAGGATTCTGTGCCGTCAGTTCTTGCAACGATATATTTTGCAAAGCCTGCGGACTCAGCAGCAACTTTAAACTGCTCTGCAACAAGCTTTGTATAAGAGAGGTTGATATTGTCAGCAATGAGAGTAATTGTTTTTCCGTTGGAAACAGACTTTGCATTGAAAGAGGAGCCTTCCGAAGCAAATACGGGCATATTCTGATAAGATGACACAGATGCACTCATTTCATCTATCTGTTGAGAAGTGATGGCATTTTCTGCAGAGCTGCTTTCCTCCCAGCTAATCTGAGAGCTTTCCTGGGGCTTTGAGATTACGACAGAGGACTGCACAACACTTTCAGGTGCAGAAACACTGCTTTCAGGGGAAGATGTGTCATTGCCACAGGCAGACAACGATAAAACTGATAAAACAACAGCTGTCACAGCAACAGCCGAAATAAATTTTTTCATAATTTCCTCCAAAAGAACACATAAATATATTTAATCCAGCATTTTAATTATACTTTTGGTTTTAAGGAATGTCAACAAGTATTTTTGACGTAATTACCAAAACAAAAGATTATTTTTTATAAAATATGCTAATAATAAGTTTAAGGAAACGGAGGTTATTTTATGCAGACAAGAACAGATCTTGCAATAGAGAATACGGAAAAGGAAGCCGGCTTGTCGGGGATAGTAAAAGAGGAACTGAAAGCAGGTGATATGAAGATAACAAGGATAGAAATAACAAACCCTCAGACTGCGGAGATTATAAAAAAGCCTGTCGGGAAATATATAACAGTTGAGTGTAAGCCTCTGACGGACAATTTCAGGGACTTGAGAGAGGAAGTGGAGATTATCAGCAGGGAAATAAATAATTTTTTGCCGTCAGAGAGAGAAGTGCTTGTGGCAGGTCTTGGAAACACGGAAATAACGCCTGATGCACTGGGTGCAAAGAGTATGAAATATATATTGGCAACAAGGCATATAAAAGGAGAATTTGCAAGAAGTGCAGGACTTGATAATTTAAGGAGCGTATCGGTCATATCAACGGGAGTGCTTGGACAGACGGGCATAGAAGTGAGTGAAATTATCAAGAGCCTTTCGGAGAGCCTGAAACCATCGGCAGTAATAGTAGTAGATGCACTTGCCGCAAGGGAATTGTCAAGGTTAGGTTGTACGGTGCAGATAAGCAATACAGGGATATATCCGGGTTCAGGTGTAGGGAATCACCGTAAAGGAATTACAAATGAAAATATAGGAGTGCCCGTAATAGCGGTGGGAGTACCGACAGTTGTGAATGCAGTAACGCTTGCGGAAGATATTTTAAACAGGCATGAATTGGAAGAAAAGGATGTTTCGCCGAGAGGTGAAAGCATGATAGTCACTCCCAGAGAAATCGATTTGCTGATAGAGCGTGCCGCCAAGCTTGTAGGTATGTCAATCAACTGTGCATTGCAGAGAGAATATGATTTTGATACGCTTTTATCTCTTGTATCATAAGCAAAGGAATTTTTGCATAAAGATTGAAAGAGAGTGGAAGGGGAGGAAAAAGATATGAAAGTAAAAAATTTTTTTCTTTGGGCATTATCAGGGATTTTGATAGTAACGGCTATGATATGTGCGGGGATAAAGATAATTCAGACGGATATAAGACCTGCATTTGAGATGTTTGCGGCAGAGATGGCATTTCCGACAGGAAATGCGGAGTATTCGGAAACAGAGCCGGAAATATCAAAGACAACTGTTGAAGAAAGTCATGCAGTCACTGTAGAAAGTTCAGAAATATCCTCCCCCGAAGAAAGCAGAGCGGAAGTAAAGGAAGTGAAAAAGATAGAATTTGAAATATCGGAGCCGACTGAAAGCGAGATAGAGGAATATGAAAAAGCACATGAAGGTGAAGAGCAGTATCCTGTGTATGAGTTCACGATAACAGAGGGAAATACAAGTTATCAGAATGTGCAGATGAAAAACACCTCTTCCACAGGTATAGATATAAAAAAGGAGCTTGAAAGCAGACTGGGATTTGAAATGGAGCATACCGACAAGCCGCAGGTGCTTATATATCACACTCATACTTCGGAAAGTTTTTTAAAATATGATACAGGATATTTTTATGAAAGTTTTTATCCGAGGACAACGGACACTACACAGAACGTATGTGCAGTCGGTGAAGAAATCGCCAAACAGCTGAATCAGGCGGGCATAAAGACAATACATGATACCACTTTGCATGATTATCCAAGTTATAACGGTGCATATGACAGGAGTTATGCAACGGTAAGTGAATATATAAAGAAATATCCGACAATAAAAGTCACACTGGATATACACCGAGATGGCATAGGAACAGACACCCAAAAAACCAAACCTGTATTCACAGCTGATGGAAAGAAAGCTGCACAGATTATGATATTATCGGGATATAACTATGATGGGAGTGAAGAGTTCAGGGACTGGGAATATAATTTAAGATTTGGTCTGCAGATACAGAAAACAGCAGCAGAGATGTATCCCAACATGGTAAGACCGCTGAATTTTTCAGACTTCATGTATAATATGAATATCAACAGCGGCTCACTTCTGATAGAGATAGGAGCGGAGTCAAATACACTTGAAGAAGTGAGATATTCAGGGTATTTGCTTGGAAAAGTGCTGACAGAGGTGCTGAAAAAAAATTATCCGTCAAAATAATGCTGTATTCTTTAAGAAAGATGTGATATAATAGAGGTATTATAAAGAATGGCGGTGTGTATATATGAAAGCGATGAAATTTGTATGTATAATATTGTCTGTAATGCTCCTATTTTGTACAGGCGTTAACGTACATGCAGACGAGGAAGAATATGAAGAATGGGATTACAATGAAGAATACGATTATGAAGATGAATATAATGAAGAATATAGTGAAAATGAATACAATGAAGAATATTCTTATGAGGAGAGTGAAGAATACATAGAGGAGAGTTATGAATATTACTATGAAGAAGAAACGGTATCGCAAGTAAGTGAAGAAATAAGTCAGGAGATAATTGAGGAAATAAAAGAAGAAGTTTCACCCGCCGCCGAAAGCAGTATCGAACAGCCTTCACAAGCCAGTGAAAAAAAGAAAGAAGAAAAAAGCGTTGTAAGCGAAGTTTCAGAGGTAAAGGAAGAAGTATCGGAAGTATCAAAACCGACTGTTCAAAGGGTTCTGAATATTGCAGACGAGGCGGAAAAAGCGGATAACAGTGCAAATATAATTTCAGGGAATATCATGTGGGCAGTCGTATTGATACTGCTGATATTTTGTGTTATATTTCTGCCGAGGACAAGGAGTGCAGAAATGATAAAAGACAGATACCGTTACAGGAAAGCGAAAAATATAACCAGAAGGCATATCAGATAATCAAAAAGCACTGACAGATTTTTTGTCAGTGCTTTTTGGGATATATCAGAGTTTTCCAATCATATTTTCAAGTTTATCGGCGGCAGCCTCTGCATCGGGATTTAAAATGCTTTCAGCCTTACCGCTGTCGCAGGCTTTTGCATTTTCGGGATCAATGGGAAGTCTTGCAAGAATATCAAGGCTGTATTCCTGAGCGATATTTTCAAGCTTGCTTTCACCAAAGGGATAATGTTTTTTGTTGCAGTCGGGGCATACAAAATAACTCATGTTTTCAACAACACCAAGAATGGGTACATTCATCAGCTGAGCCATTTTAACAGCCTTTTCAACTATCATGGAAACGAGGTCCTGCGGAGATGTTACCACTATGATTCCATCAAGCGGAAGTGACTGGAACACCGTCAAAGGCACATCGCCTGTACCGGGAGGCATATCGACAAACATATAATCAACATTTCCCCAGCAAACATCTGTCCAGAACTGTTTCACCGTACCTGCAAGAATAGGACCTCTCCATATAACCGGATCGGTATCATTTTCAAGAAGCAGATTAATGGACATAATTTTGATACCCGAGGCTGTTACGGCAGGAAGTATGCCTTTTTCAGAGCCTAATGCCTTTTCGGTAAGACCGAATGCTTTGGGAATGGAAGGACCGGTAATATCTGCATCCAGGATAGCAGTATCATAGCCCTTTCTGTTGAACATCACGGCAAGCAGAGAAGTCACAATGGATTTTCCAACGCCGCCCTTTCCGCTCACTACACCGATAACTTTTTTAACGGTACTGAACTGATTCAATTTTTCAGTCATATCAAGTGAAGAGCCGTTTTCTCTGGAAGCACAGCTTTCACCGCATGAACTGCAATCATGTGTACATTCTGACATAATTATTCTTCTGCTACTCAAAATATGGACA
>DBXL01000085.1:0-298 GCA_002309275.1 Ruminococcaceae bacterium UBA1213
GACGGCATGGAAGAGGCGAAAAAAGATTTTATTACCACCGATCAATTAAGCCTTTTTACAAAATTCATTTATGTACTGTGCCAGTTTCTTGACGGCAAAAACATCAATATCCTTTTGTCCTCACTTATCAGCAAATTCCAGCAGATAGAAGCTTTCAACGGTGATATCAGAGAGCTGAATCTGAATATCAGGGATGGCGGAAAAATAGGCTATAACAGCAAAAAATATTCCATTTTTGAAAAAAGCGGTCAGATATCAATGGAACTGGATATGCTCCGGGGTGTCATCAAAATGGACA
>DBXL01000085.1:303-1503 GCA_002309275.1 Ruminococcaceae bacterium UBA1213
AAGATGCCCTTCGGGTTATCGGTGTCAATGAAAGTGACAATGAAAGTGACATTGACCGTATTTATAAGGGTTATTTCAACCAAAAAGACAAAAAAAACAGTGTATCGGGCTTTTTCAGGAATAATATCATCAATTCCAGACGTTTCCGCTATATCATCAAATATATCAATCCTTCGGACGCATACCGTATCATTCAGAATGAAAATGTCAGAAACTATGTTTTAGGCAGAATGAATGATGCCATTATAGACCGCTATGCCTGCTCTGTTGGTGTTTCTACAACAACGCAGGACAAAAGAAAAGAGCTTTCGGATATCTTGTCAAAGGTAAAATTCGATAATTTCACAAAACTGACATATATCAATCCAAAGGATAAAAATAAGGGCGAAAAGGCAAAGGAAAGAGAAAAGCCCAAAGCCATTCTCGGATTGTATCTGACAATCGTTTATATAGTTGTCAAAAGTCTTGTGCGTATCAATTCACAGTATGTTATGGCGGTATATCATCTTGAAAGAGACAGCCGGCTGTGTGGTGTCAGTTCAAATAAGAATTATCCTTTATCCATGACGAAACGTTACTGTGACCGTAATAACCCTTTGCTGAAAGAAAAGCATATTGTGAAGCTGGAAAGATACAAAAACACCCCAAAAACAATTTGTACTGCCTACCGCAACGCAATAGCACATCTTTCCGCAGTAAGAAAGGGTGTAAAATATATCGGAGATATACAAAAAACAGACTCCTATTTTGGTATTTATCACTACTGTATGCAAAAACTCCTTTATTCAGCTGATGAACAGACATTTGCAGACTTTGTGCGTTCCGTATTCGGCGATGAAAAGGAGCTTGATAAGCTCAGAAGCGGAATTTATTCACAGGCAATACTCCGCGCATTGAATTATCCTTTCGGCTATAATCCGGCAAGGTATAAGAATCTCAGCTATGAGAAAATATTCATAAGGGCATGGCAGGACGAGGACACCAATAAAAAAACGTGAAAAAACTGTTTTCCTGCCGGAAAATAATTGTTTTTTTCACGAAAATATTGTATAATAAAGCTGTCGAAAGACACACAATCTCCTGTTTTTAGCACTGTATCTGCCATATAGGTTAAATACCACCTAAGAACGAGGGGGTTCTATAACAATGTACTTTTTAATATTTTCAAACATATTGTTAAATACCACCTAAGAATGAGGG
>DBXL01000085.1:1535-1811 GCA_002309275.1 Ruminococcaceae bacterium UBA1213
CTAAGAATGAGGGGGTTCTATAACTCGGGAATTACTATAGATTCAAGTGAGTAGTTAAATACCACCTAAGAACGAGGGTGGCTTTGCCTGAAAGGCACAAAAAATCCCCGACAAAATGTAAAAACACTTTGCCGAGGTCCACTAATTTTCGTTTCCCCACGGAAACAACACAATCCCCTGTTCTTGAAAACAAAAAAAGCTGTGAAGAAAGATGCACTTGACATCTGTTCTTCACAGCTGATTTTTTATACCTGTTATTGTCGTTGTATTATCCAA
>DBXL01000085.1:1853-6653 GCA_002309275.1 Ruminococcaceae bacterium UBA1213
ATTTATGTCAATCCTGACAACAGAAGATTTTTACAGGCTGTTCATTCGGAAATTTATATCGACAAGTCAAGACTGATATCCGTTACCAACAAAAAACTGAATACGGAGCAAAAGTGTATTTGTGTGAGCCGTCCGAGACGCTTCGGCAAGTCTATCAACCTTGCTATGCTGGCAGCCTATTACAGCAAAGGATGCAGCAGTGCTGAAATATTCGACAAACTTGCCATATCAAGATATCAATCCTACGCTGAATACCTCAATCAATACAATGTCATTTATATCAATATGCAGGACTTCCTGAGCAGAAGCAGGGATATTGACAATATGCTGCAAAGACTGGAAAAAAGGCTGTTCAAGGAATTTCTTGAAGAGCATCCCGGCATTGATCTGGATCCGGATGACGGATTGACTTTCTGGATGGAGGATTTTTACAAGGCAACAGAAAAAAAGCCGTTTGTTATTCTGATCGACGAATGGGACTGCGTGATGCGTGAACATAGAAATAACAAAGAGGCTCTGGAAATATATCTTGATTTCTTAAGAAATTGGCTGAAAGACAAGGAATATATTGCATTAGCCTATATGACTGGTATTCTTCCTATAAAGAAATATGGAACACATTCGGCCTTGAATATGTTTGATGAATACTCTATGCTGTCTTCAAAGGGAATTGAAAAGTACATTGGTTTCACTGATAAGGAGGTTGCAAAACTTTGCAGAAAGTATCGCATCAATTTTGATGATATGAAATTATGGTACAACGGATATAAACTTAACGGTACGGACTTGTATTGTCCTCGTTCTGTTGTAAAAGCTGTCACCGAAAAGCATTTCGGCGGATACTGGACAGAAACGGAGACCTACGAAGCGTTAGCTAAATATATTGCCATGAATTTTGACGGCTTGCACGACACAATAGAGAAACTGCTTGCCGACCAGCCACAGCCGACAGATACCAGAACTTTCTCCAATGACATGATTACTTTCACCAATAAGGACGACATTCTGACATTGCTTGTTCATTTGGGCTATCTGGGATATATTCCTGACAAACAGACAGTTTATATCCCAAATAAAGAGATAGCAGACGAATTTGTTGTGAGTATGAAAGCAACAGGATTATGGCGAGAAACCATAGAGACTGTTATGAAGTCAAAGCAATTACTTGCCGATACTTTACAGGGCAATTCTGATATTGTTGCACAGGAAATTGAGAGGGTACATGACAGCAATTCCAGCACGCTGAATTACAATAACGAGCAGTCTTTGCGATTTATTATCCTGATAGCCTATTATTATGCCAAAGAGCAGTATGAGATTATCCAGGAACTGCCGACAGGAAAAGGATTTGCAGATATTGTCTTTATCCCCAAACACAATGTTGATGCGGCAGTGTATCCTCCAATGGTCATTGAACTTAAATGGGATGAAAATGCTCAGACAGCCATTCAGCAGATCAAAGACAGAAACTATCCCGAAAAACTGAAAAGCTTTGAAAAAGTACTTCTTGTAGGCATCAGTTACACAAGGGACATAAAAGATCATAACAAAAAACACCAATGTATGATTGAAGAATATCAGATGAAATAAATCATTGCTTGTATATGCCCATAAAATGCACAAGAAGGCCCCTCAAACATATTATGAGCATAAGTTTAACCCCCTCGCACTTAACCCTCTTAAAACGCCGTATTTTGAGCATATACAGGCAATCTGAAAAGTACTAAAATAATTGCTCGTTAATATTGATACTCAAAACCACCACTAAAACAATAAATTTCAGTGGTGGTTTTGATACTTTTATAAATAACGTTTATTTTGATATCATCTGTCAATTCAACAGGTATTCAAGTACAGAACTGTTTCGTTGTATTTTTTGTTATTGATAAAGAATATTTCGTTGCATTTCTTGTTACAATAAAGAAAATATTCGTTGTATTTTTTGTGTTTGGTGGTATAATAGATTCAGCCATACAAACACAAAGGAGAGGTTTCATGTACCGCACAGCGATAGAAAAAATGAAGCAGTGGAAGGAAAGCAAGTTCCGCAAGCCATTGATTATCGAAGGAGCCAGACAGGTCGGGAAAACATGGCTGATGAAAGAATTCGGAAAAGAGTTTTACCGAAAAACGGTCTATATCAATTTTGACGACAACAGAATCATTCGGGAATTGTTCACTGCCACACAGGACACGGAAAAAATCATTATGGGGCTGGAGATATACGCCGATACCACCATCTCTCCCGAAGATACCCTCATCATTTTTGACGAGATACAGGAAGTCCCCGAAGCTCTCAAAAGTCTGAAATATTTTTGCGAGAATGCACCGCAATATCATATTGTCTGTGCCGGCTCGTTGTTGGGGATTGCCCTGCATAACGGCACTTCCTTCCCGGTGGGAAAGGTGGATTTTCTCCGGCTGTATCCGCTTTCTTTTGAGGAATTTTTACTCGGAACGGGAAACGAGAGATTATATCATCTCCTGCAAAGCAGGAACTATGAGCTTATCGGTTCCTTCGCGGAACAGTTCATTTATCTGCTCCGGCAGTATTATTTTATCGGCGGTATGCCGGAAGTGGTACTGCGCTTTGCCGAAAGCAAGAATTTCGACGAAGTGAGAGAAGTACAGACAAGGATTCTGAAAGCCTATGAGCAGGACTTTTCCAAACACGCCCCTAAAGAGATCGTTCCCAAAATCAGAATGGTATGGAACAGCATCCCCTCACAGCTTGCCAAGGAAAACAAAAAATTTCTTTACGGCTTAGTGCGTGAAGGCGGACGAGCCAAGGATTTCGAAACGGCCATTATGTGGCTGTCCGACTGCGGTCTGGTGCATAAGGTCAGCCGCATTACCACCCCTAACCTTCCCCTAAAGGCGTATGAGGACTTGAAAGCCTTCAAGCTCTTTCTGCTGGACGTTGGCTTGCTGAACTGCATGACCGGACTCAGCAAGCGTATTTTGATAGACGGCAACGAGATATTCAAAGAATTCAAGGGAGCAATCACAGAGCAGTATGTATTTCAGCAATTAAGGACTACCACCGACTACGGCCTTTACTATTACACCAATGACCGGAACAACTGCGAAATTGATTTGCTGATAGACAACGGCGAACAGGTCATTCCCGTTGAAGTCAAAGCCGAAGAAAACCTGAAAGCAAAGAGCCTCAAAAACTACAGGGAAAAATATCATCCGGCTGTCAGCATCAGAACTTCCCTGTCAAATTACCGACAGGAGGATAACGGACTTATCAATCTGCCGTTGTACACCATCGCCGGCGGCTTGCCTCTCGGCTCATAAAACGTCAGAATGTCTCTCTCCCTCTATCCACATTGGCGGAAAAATTTGCTCCGCCCTTTTCTTTGTCATTCTCAAAAAAATCGAGTTTGTCAAAAACTGTTTCCCACCATTTTTCAGAATTTTGTATTTTGGTGAGCGGAGCGATTTTCAATTTTTGCTCAATTTTTATAATTGGCAATAATTGGAGTAGGGTGTGGGGAGTTCACCACCAAGCGAATTGTACGGACATTGTACGTACAAATTCTTAGCTTGCGACCTCCTGCGGAGGTACGTTTTTTTCGTTCTCATCAAAACACCTTTAAAAACAAATTTTTAAAAAGATTGGAGAGGATTAAGAAGTGTCTAAAGATAAAACTGATAGAATCTTCATAAGGGTATCACCAACAGAAAAGAAAAAGATTGAAGAAAAAGCAAAACAAGTAAACCAAACAGTATCAGGATACCTGTTATCTTTATCAGAAAGCAGAAGAATCATTGACGCAACAAAGATGGCTTCGCTTATTGTTGAGATAAGAAAGATAGGTGTAAATATAAATCAGATCGCTTCCGTTGCCAATACTCAGAAGTATGTCAATAAAGAAATGCAGACAAAGATTAACAAACACCAAGAAAAAATACTTGACCTCTTACAAAAAATTCTTGAGGAAGTTTATGACACAGAAGAACACTCTTTTAAGAAAATGGAACGCACTCTTGAAAGTCTTGAAAAGAAAATTGATAAGCAGACCAAAAAAATAGAAAGGCTTGAAAGAAATAGCAGTAGTTGAACCTGTTAGAAAATCGATCAAAGACCATGCGTATGTTACTGATTGAAATTCCTACATCCTCTCCCCGAAAACGTTACAAAAATAATCCTGCCATTGCCGGAAATATTTTATACAACCAAATCCGCTTGGCATTTTTACCGCAGAATAAAGATTTTATTCTGCACTTACTTTATCCTGACAAATACAAATCAAAATCGGATATTCCGTTCTCTGTCGGGAGAACCACAAGAATAAATAAACTGTTGAAAGCAGAAGACTTGCTTGACGGTCAGGAGATTCGTTATCATACTATGACTAAGGAACAGGTTGAACAACTCGACAAAGACACAAAAGGTCAAGAATTATTTGCAGTGTTTAGTAAAAAAGACACAGGATGAGAATTTGAATGAAATGTATAACATAGCTTTTAAGGAGAAAGATCAACCCAAAATAGATATTGCTTTAAGGAAAATTAGGAAAAGGAAACGATAATTCATACAGTATGAATTATCGAAGATAATTATCCGACAAAAAACTGTCTGCATTTTGATACAGACAGTTTTTTGATTTATCCATCAAAAAATATGATCCTTTGATAATTTGAAAAGTATTTTTGCGACATGATTGAAGAAGATATTTAATATATGATTTAATATATGATTTAAGATTGATTTCGGTATTCCACCCCCAAGTAAAAAACTCTGTATTTATGCGGTTTTTGAGGTTCAATTCCCTACTTTGGTAATGTCAA
>DBXL01000085.1:6755-10159 GCA_002309275.1 Ruminococcaceae bacterium UBA1213
CTTTGGTAATGTCAATTCCCTACTTTCATTGACATAGTAGGGCTAATTTGCTATACTATAATTGAGGTGATTTTATATGGCTAAAAACAATAAAAAACTTTTTGAAAAAGCTATTGTACAGAAACGAAACGTATTGAATGAGATCCGAAAAAATAATATGTCATTGTCTGAACTCAGACTTTTTAGCATATATCTGTCAAAAATAAATTCTCGTGATATTTCAACTCGTTTAGTCAGATTTCCATTGGAAGATTTTCAAAAAATTATCGGGATTTCTGTAGGTACTGACAATATTACCCACTTTCGCAACACAATCATAAAACTATTGCAGCAGGTAGTTGAGATTCCAAACGAACGAGGCGGATATACTGCCTTTCAGCTTTTCAAACAAGTCGAGGTTGCTAAAGACGAGTTTGAACAGTGGTATGTAGAAATTGATGCTCACGATAAAGCTCTTCCGTTAATGTTCGATTTCAAAAACAGATATTTCAGTTATGAACTCTGGAATGCTCTGCGTTTGAAATCATCTAATCAAATCAGAATGTATGAAATTCTGAAACAATATGAAAATATCGGTAAGAGAGAAATTACAGTTACTGAACTTAAAAATCTGCTTGGAATTGCCCCTACTGAATATCCTCGCTGGGACAATTTCAAAATAAAAGTCCTTGATAGTTGCAAACAGGCTCTTGCCGAAAATACAGATATTACATTTACATACGAAAAAGGGAAATCAGGACAGGGCGGTAAATGGTTGACTATCATATTTCATATTCAAAAAAATAAGAATCACGTGGATGACCTTAGCTTATCTGATTTTATTGCCCAAACACCATATATCGAATCTGAAGTTATGGAAGCAAATGATATTATTTCTCAGTTGAGTAAAGTATGTAACTATGATTTCACCCGTGAGGAAATACAGTCAGCTTACAACTTTGCGAAAACATTTGTACACGATAAGGCTATCAAGACATATTTCGAGCAAACATATCTAAAATTACTTGAAATTGAGAAAAATAAAAAGATTCGTAATCGCTTTAAATACTTTTACTCGATAATTTGTAACGATGCTGACAGACAAAGAAAAGAAGAACAAGATAGAGAACAAACTACAGGATATCCGGCTGCATACGACCTTGCCGAATACGAATCAACTTATATTCTTGATGAATTGGATGACAGGAATGATTAACACACCAAAAGCCACACAAATAGACTGAGTTATGGGAATGAAAAATATGGAAATGACAATCAAGCAGCTTGCAGATGAGTTAGGGGTAAGTAAGCCAACTATTAGAAATATCGTATCAAAACTCGGAATTCAAAGCAAACTCCGAAAAGTAGGTAATAGATATACGCTTTCCGATTCACTTGAACTCCGGATATTTTCTTTTTGAAGCGTAGATTTTTAACTGTTTTCCTGTTTTACTCTCAACAACGATATAATCGATCCCAAATTTGCGTACATAATTGAAATTAACTATGAAACTGCTGTGAGGCATACCGAATGAGTTATTTCCTTCAAGCATTTTTAACCATTTTTTCAATGAAATTTTTGCATCATTTGCAGTTTTCGAACTTTCGGTTTACGCTCCTTGATAACGAAGACTTGATAATACACTTGATAATATTCTTGATAGAAGACTTGATAACGGCTGTCAAAAAGTCCTGTATTTATCAGTGTTTCCAGACTTTAAGGTGTAAAGATCGTTCCTCAAAGGTGTAAAGATCGTTCCTCAAAGGTGTAAAGATCGTTCCTCAAAGGTGTAAAAGCCTTGACGAGAATTACACCTTTATGTTATAATGGGCTTGGTGGTGGTTTATATGGCTCGCTTAAAAGGAAAAGACGAAGAAATAAAGGGAAATCTTGACCAGAAATACTGGGTTCAAAAGTCTGATCCCCTTGTACTTATGCGGTCAGTCCCTTTCTCTTTGGGAGAATTGAAAGTACTTGATACCTATATCAGCCGCATCAATGCAGCCGATGATAGCCGAACAACGGTTATTTTCACCAAAGAGGAATACGAGGAGCTTATGGGAATATCAAAAATCAACGCTGAGGTTCTGAAAAAGCACGCTGAGGGCTTGCTTGGGAAAATTGTAACCCTTGAAATGCCAGATAAATCGTTTCTGAAATTTGTTCTGTTTACTGCTGCATATTATCACTTGGACGATTGCGGTGTGCCTATTATCGAACTAAGCTGTTCCCCACAAGCAAAAGACTTATTTTTCTGCATTGGCAAGTATCATTACTTCAAGTATGCGCTTGAAAATGTAGTCCATTTGACCCATAAATCAAGCTATCTGCTGTATATCTATGTTCTGCATAATCGCTATCGGGGCGAATGGGAATTATCGCTTGACGAACTAAGAAACAGTGTCCTGGACTGCAAAGAGCAAGCATCTTATCAAGTGTTCAAGGAGTTTAAAAGGGCTGTACTTGACCCTGCTGTAAAAGAAATTAACAAGAAAACGGATTGTCACTTTGCTTATGAAGCCGTAAAGCGTGGGCGCAGAGTGACAAAAATCAAGTTTATCTACCTCGCAGAGAAACATATAGACGGTCAACTGTCCCTCGATAGGCTGCCGAACGTTCCTCAGTTCCCTGATCAAAGTGAGTATAGACCAGAACAATCATCAATTGTCGAGACGGACATTATCTCTCAGCTGCATAAGATATGTAATTATGAGTTCACTCGTGAGAATATAAATTCAGCTTATAAATTTGCAAAGACATTTATACACGATAAGACTATGAAAGTATATTTTGAGCAGACATATCTTAAATTACTTGAGATTGAGAAAAAGAGGAAGATCCGTGATCGTTTCAGCTATTTCTATCAGATAATTTGCAGCGATGCTGACAGGCAAAGAAAAGAACAGCAGGATAAGGAGCGGGTTATAGGATATAAACCCACATACGACATTGCCGAATACGAATCAACTTCTATTATTGACGAATTCGATGATGAAGATGATGATTTGTTGCAAATAGAAAGCTAAATAATAGGGTAAACTGAGGGACGCGCTGCCCCTCAACCTACCACTGCATCGTGCATACGAATCTCGTATACGATACTACATGAATACAGATGTTACCATCTACGATTAACTCCCCAACGAAGAAAAAATAATACTTACTTTGGATTTTATAGGAATGAAAAAATATGGGAATGACAATTAAGCAACTTGCGAATCAGTTAGGAGTAAGCAAGACAACAATTAGCAAAGCTATATCTGCATTGGGTTTATCAAATAGATTGAACCGTTCCGGCAATAAATATATAATATCAGATGAACAAACTGAACAAATCAAAATGCAAATTGCAAACTCAAGACCGCAAACCGCAAGCGAAAAATCGCAAACTGCAAACAAAAAATCGCAAACCGCAAGCGAAAAA
>DBXL01000141.1:0-10056 GCA_002309275.1 Ruminococcaceae bacterium UBA1213
CAATCACTGACGGCAGGTATTATTACAATCGTTTTGTTTATTGTGCTTTCCTTTGCGGTAATATATATCATTTTCTCCATACCCGACAAATCGGAAGATTTTACAACAAGCTACGGCGACTCTTTCCATATATACTATGACAGCTTTCACGTCAAAACGGCTGTTTCCGACAATCATTCCTCATTTGATATTATCGTGAGAGATAAAGTCGATAAAAATGATATAATCGGACTGGCAGATGAGGACGGTTTGAAAGTATACAAAGTGAAAGACATCATTTTTTATGACGAGGGAAACGGCTTTGAATGTTTCGACAGCGATACCAAAAACGAAAAAGTTATCCGCCTTGCAAAAGACAATTTGAGCGTAGAGAAATTTTATTCTGTTATTGATAAGAAATAACAAGCCCTTTGCACATTGCAAATTGCAAATGGTTGTGTTATAATGCAGAAAGGAATTTATGAGAAAGAAGAGGAATTGCTATGCCAATCAAAATTCAGGACGGACTGCCCGCCCTCAAAACACTTGAACAGGAAAATATTTTTGTTATGACTAACCGGAGGGCTACCACACAAGATATAAGACCTCTTAAAATAATCATTGTGAATCTCATGCCTACCAAAATCGAAACCGAAACACAGCTTTTAAGACTTCTCGGAAACACGCCTTTACAGGTTGATGTCGAACTGCTCCAGATGGCTACCCATGTTTCCAAAAACGTTTCTTCCGAACATCTTACCGCTTTTTACAAGACTTTTGACGATATAAAAAATCAATACTATGACGGCATGATTATTACAGGTGCACCTGTCGAACTGCTTGAATATGAAGATGTCGATTACTGGAATGAGCTTTGTCAGGTCATGGACTGGTCAAAGAAAAATGTTTACAGTACCATGCATATATGCTGGGGGGCTCAGGCTGGTATGTATCACCATTACGGCATTCAAAAATATAAACTTCCCGAAAAGCTCTCCGGCGTCTATACCCACAGGGTAAGCAATATCTATCACCCCCTCATGCGTGGATTTGACGATAAAATTTTAATGCCCCATTCCAGATATACGGGCATTCACCGCTCCGATATTCAAAAATTTGATGAACTCGAAATTCTCGCTTACTCCAATATGGCTGGCGTTTCTATCGTCGCCAACAAGAACGGCAGACAATTTTTTGTATTCGGTCATGCAGAGTATGACAGAAACACTCTTTACAATGAATATTACCGTGATGTCAATAAAGGTCTGCACCCGCAAATCCCCTACAACTACTTTACGGGAAACGATCCCCGTTCCATGCCTGCTCTCACATGGAGAAGCTATGCAACTATCCTTTATTCCAACTGGCTTAATTACTACGTCTATCAGCAGACTCCCTACGACCTTAACGACCTTGAGAATATGCACAAATAATCGGGGAATACTTCTTTCAAGAGGTGATTTTCTTGAAAGACAAATTCAATATCCGTGACGGCTCTCAGAAGCCTGAAAAAATCAATTACAATGCAGACGACTATGTTAATTTCATTTCCAACGGAATGTCTGACAATGAAAAAATAGAGGCTGTTGACTACTTTGAAAACTTCCTCACGGAAAGTACAGACGATGAATAAAAAATAATCGGCAGAATTTTTTTCTGCCGACTTTTTTTATTGCTCAACAAGCTCTGTAATCGGAGAGATGATATATCCCATGTCCTCCCACTTTGTCAGAAGTTCATCAAGTATTTCACAATTTGTTTTTGACGTGCTGTGCAGAAGCACTACTGCACCATTGTGGATTCTTGGAATAAGCTTATCAAATGCTTGTTCCCTTGTGGGCTGGTTGTCATTATACCAGTCAACATATGCCAGACTCCAGAATATTGTTTTATAACCCATTTCCTGTGCCATTCTCAGATTATCCTCACTGTACTTTCCCTGAGGCGGTCTGTATATTTTCAACATATCCTTTCCTGTGATTTTTTTATACAGCTCTTCCACTCCCCCTATCTCTTTTTTAAAACTCTCCATATCCGATATGGCAGACATATCAGGGTGTGTCATGGTATGATTTCCCACTGTATGCCCTTCCTCTGCCATTCGCTTCACTATTTCAGGCGACGTTTCAAGAAAATTTCCTACAAGAAAAAACGTTCCTTTTACTTCATGCTTTTTCAGTACATCAAGTATCTTTTCCGTGTAGCCGTTTTCATAGCCTGCATCAAATGTCAGATATATTTTTTTCTCCCCTGTATCCCCCGTGTAATACGCATCATACTCTTTCAGTTTCTCTGCACTTGCATTTCCTGTTGGTATGCCGTCTGCCGAATTGAAACTCAATCCCCAGTTCACGTCTGCATTTGTCATAACCGCCCTGTTGGCAGTCATTCCCGATATAATTACCGCTCCCATGAACAATACCAGTATCCCCGACAGTATATATACTATCGTCTTTCTCCTGAATACAACATACAAGCTCTCTCACTCCGTTTATCAATACAAATTTCTGTCCATTATTTTATATGCCTGTATTTTTTCGGTTATGCCCTTTATCTTTGAATAATATTCTTCCGTACTCTCCGCCCCTGCCGAAAGGAGATATTCAAATACCGATTCCTCTGTAAATGAATTATAAAAGCTTGCCGTTATCTTGAAATATACCCCCGTCCCCGACCTGTCAAAACAGAAATGTCCGTCAGGCAGACCGTCATTTATTACGCACAGTGCAAATGCAAGTTCCGACAGGCTCGCCCATGACAAGTCTATGTCAAGAAAAACATACAGCGTGATGAGCATTTTGGACGGCTCTATCACAAACGCAAACTGAAATTCCGTTTCATTCCCCGATATACTGCATTTTACACACCAATTCTTTTCATCACATTCATGTATGATTTCATTCCTTTCAAGCACTCTGCACAATGCCCTGTATGCACCTGCCGACTTGACTGCTGTTAATGCCATATCTATTCCTCCGTACGCTTTTTTTATATTTATATCACTTTCCCCATGATAAAAATAACGAATTTTGTCCTTCTGTAATATTTTTTCAGATTGTCGAATACGGAGATTTTCTGTATTTTTCCGAAATTCTATCAGCCTTTTGCTACATCTTTTATATCGCCTGACTTAAAAATTTTGGTATATTTTAACCAAGATTACAATTTTGTAACAAAATGCTTGACAAATGTTTCAAAATCGTTTAAGATATAACACGTTGAAAACAATTACAAATTTTTATGGATATTTGGTTCTTATCAAGGAGGACTTTGTTATGAAAAATTTTGGTAAATTTTTAGGTATCGTTTCCGCATTTGCTGTAGCAGGCTCCATTTCCGTGTGCTCCGCTTCCGCTTACAGCTACACTACTGTTTATACAACAGATTATCTCAGAGTCAGAGAAGCTCCCAGTCTTGAGGCTAATATTATAGATGTTGTTGCTCCCGATACACCCGTACAGAGAATCTGCAAGCTTGACAACGGCTGGAGTCAGGTTCTTTACAATGATGAAGTTTACTATATGCATTCCGATTATCTCGTTGAGTACGAGTATGCCGAAATAGAGGACAGCTATTATGCAGAGGCTGATTATACAGAGGATATTGAAGATGTTGTCAGCTATGACTACGATACAGACAGCTACTATGATGAAATATATGACGAGATAATTGCTCCGAATGATTTCCGTTTCAACGGCGTTGAGTTCTGGGGCGGTTACAGATGGACTTATTACAGTGAAAAAGTTCTTCCCGGCGGCGGTCTGGACATTCCCGGCAGACATACCGATTACAATGGCTATGTATGCGATGAAAACGACTACATCTGCCTTGCAAGTGATTTTCTCCCCAAAGGTACAGTTGTTTCCACTCCTTTCGGCAAGACCGGTAAAGTTTACGACTGCGGCTGCGGCGACAACATCACTCTTGATGTTTACGTTAACTGGTAATAGCAACAGAGGTTATATATGAAGTAAACAAACCAAAAAAACGGACTGTTCAAAAACAGTCCGTTTTTTATTTTATCCCAGTATCTCCGATATGATATAATTGGATAATAAAAAGCCTTTCGGTGTCAGTCTTATGCCGTCAGAGTCGATTGCAAGAAATCCGTGTTTTGCAAATCGGACTGCATTTTTTCTGTAAATTTCGGGTATGCTTTTACCAAATCTTTCTTGAAATCTCTTTTCCTGCAAGCCCTCCGAGAGCCTGAGTGCAAGCATGATAAATTCCTCTTCACTTCCGCCTGTCCCGTCTGAAACCGTCTTTAAATCATAGAAATCTTCAAACGACCTTGCAAAATAAAATCTCTCTCCATTCACAAATGAATGGGCAGACACTCCTATGCCTATGTATTCTTCATCATGCCAGTATTTTAAATTATGTCTGCTTTCAAATCCCCTTCTGCAAAAATTCGATATTTCATACTGTCCATAACCGTATTCTTTCAGCTTCTCCACCGTCAAAAGATACATTTCCGCCTGTTCCTCTTCACCGCATATGCCAAGATTTTCACGCATAGGATAATATGGTGTTCCCTGCTCTATTTTCAGAATATAGGCGGATATATGCTGTACTTCTTTCTCTGCACAAAACTCTATCGACCTTTCCAGACTTTCCATTGTCTGTAAAGGCGTTGCCGTCATCAAGTCAAGCGATATATTCTCAAAGCCTGCATTTTTCGCTCTCTCTATGCACTGTTCCGCCTGCCTGACATTATGAAGCCTGCCAAGTATTTTCAATTCCCTGTCGTCTGCCGACTGCAACCCTATGGAAATCCTGTTGATACCGTTTTTTCTCATCTTCTCAAAGTCAATATCTTCCTTTTCGGGATTCACTTCAACCGTTATTTCCACGTTCTCCGAAAAGCCGAAATTTTCCCTGACCTCTCCGACCATTCTGCACAGCCTTTCTGCACCCATGATACCCGGCGTGCCTCCCCCAAAATAAAGAGTATCTGCATTTCTGCCGATACTCTCCGAAAAATACCTCACTGCACTGCATACTTTTTCTGTGTATCTGTCCGCCTTTTCATCAGAGTACCCAACAGAGTAAAAATCACAGTACGGACACTTTCTCCTGCAAAACGGTATATGAATATATACTCCTATCCCTTTCATCTCTTTGAATCCTTTCTGAATATCAGCATAATTTCTCCGAACATGGATAAAAGGGCAATTACTACAAACGCAATATCAAACTTCATAAATGTATTGAACGACTCTGCAAGTTCATTATAATCGGGCTTTTCTTTCATGACGATAAAACTGATAAATCCCTCTAACTGTTCATTTCCGCCTGTGCCTGCTATCGCACTGTCTATAATAAACGTCACTGCCAGGTAAAATATCAAAATTAATATCATTGCCGCTGTTATCAAAGGCTTTCTCGGCTTGTTTATCACGCATACCGCTACTACTGACAATATCACCGAAACCGTTATAATTATCACTATCGGATTTATCATATTATATCACCGTCTTTGCCCGTCAGACTTTTATAAAGCATCGCTGTCTTTAAAACTGCCGTCTGCGTTTTTGCATCGACTATTTCATTATTCAAAACCATTTCCACTGCTTTTTTCAGCGGTATTTTCTCAAAATCAAGAAATTCATCTTCATCAAGCTGTTGTTTCTCAAATCTATCCACTTTGCAGAAATACAAATGTATAATCTCTCCGCAATAGCCCGGACTTGGATACAGTTTTCCCAATGTCATATATTCCCTGCCAACAGCCCCGGTTTCCTCCAAAAGCTCTCTTTTACCGTTTTCGAGGGGTGTCTGCCCTTTTTCAAGCTTGCCTGCAGGCAGTTCCAGCAATACCTCTTTATACGGATAGCGAAATTGTCTTACAAACAGCAGTTCATCATTTTCAGTCAGTGCCGCTATACATACTCCTCCGGGATGTCCCACAACTTCCCTTAATGCCTTTGACCCGTCTTCAAGCTCTGCAATCTCCTCTGTGACATGAATCACTCTGCCGTTGAATATCTCTTTCTTTTCCAGTGTCTTTTCATAAAGCTTCATAAAATATTCCTCCCTTTGAGATTATTATATATTATCCTCCTCCGAAAATCAACCGCAAAAATCCTGCTGTGGAAACCTTTTTTTACAGCCTCCTTCAAAATTTACTTGACATATCGTTTTTACAATGCTATAATGCACTTGAAATGAATGCTGTCTTCGGGGCGAGGTGCAATTCCTCACCGGTGGTCATAGCCCACGAGCGAATTTTTCGCTGAATTGGTGTAATTCCAATGCCGACGGTCACAGTCCGGATGAAAGAAGATATTTTTTGACATCTTTGTGTAATCACTCTATGCCCCTGCTTTTTTATGCGGGGGTATTTTTTGTTGACAGCAAAAAAAAATTATTTTGGAGGTCTTTCCTATGACAAATCAAACCGTTTCCAGAAACAAAAACAGCGTTACCAAAATCGCAATTACTGCCATGCTTACGGCTGTTGCCGTTGTCCTGCAGTATATTGAAATGCCTGTTCCGCTCGTGCCGTCTTTCCTCAAAATCGACTTTTCAGACGTTCCCGAATTGATAGGGGCATTTGTCATATCTCCGATTTATGGAGTGATAATATGCCTTTTGAAAAATATCATTCATTTGCCTTTCGGCTCGTCTGTAGGCGTGGGGGAGTTTGCCAATTTCCTTTTCGGTGCCGTTTTCGCCTTCACTGCCGGCATTATCTACAAGCACAACAAAACTAAAAAAACAGCTCTTATTGCCTGCCTTGCCGGTGCTCTGGCAATGTCCGTTTTAAGTATCGTTATCAATTACTTCATTGTTTACCCCGCTTATGCTCAGCTCTGGGCCGGCGGTGACATGAATATTATCATCGGTATGTATAAGACCATTCTCCCCGCTTCCGACAATCTCATTAAATCCCTTATTATCTTCAATCTCCCCTTCACATTCGTAAAAGGCATTATTGACGCTGTTATTACCATGCTCATTTACAAGCCCCTTTCCAATATGTTCGTTAAAATGAATACCGCCCTCAATCAAAAATCAAAAAAATCTGATAAAAAAGTTGACATACAGGAAGATTTATAATAAAATAAAATAGTAATTTTTATTTAAAAGGAGATGTCCGCTATGAGCAAACAGGAACTTGACAATGAAATGTATGACGCAAACCTTATATCCCTTCTTGATGACGAGGGCAATGAATATGAATTTGAAATCATTGAGGAGCTTGACTACAAAGACGGTCACTATTATGCATTGATGCCTTTGTTTGAAATGCCCGATGAAGAGAACAATGAAAATGTTTACATGATATTCGAGGATATTATTGACGAAAACGGTGAGCCTCAGCTCGCTGAAATTGATGATGAAGCTCTCCTTGATACCCTCGCAGAACTCTTTGAAGAAAAATTTGACGAATCTATGTATGATGATGTCGAAGAAGAATAATTTTTGCAAAAACATTAAATTTCCTCTTGATTTTTTCGACAATTTGTTATATAATATATTCATACAAAAAAACATCAAATTGTTTGCAAATTCTGCCCAATTCGTATAAATGTCTATTTAACCCTACAAATTGTATTCAGGGAGCTTGGCTTCGGTGGCGGACTTCAGACCTCCCGCTGTTTCAGCGGACGAAGGGAGTATGAAATCATTGAGCAGGCACCCACCTGCTTATCTCGTAGGCAGGTTATTTATGACATGAACGGTTGGGCGGATTTCTTTTTCAATGAGAAATGTAAAATGAGGAATGAGAAATTTTAATTCTCATTCCCCTTTTTTATGCCAATATAAACACAAGTATTCCGACTAAAAGCCCTAATGCAGTCAGCCCCAGACCGACACACAAAAATACCGTTTTCACTATATTAATTGTATTGTCGCCGTCTATGTAAAACTTTTCGGGCTTGTTCGGATCGTATTTTACATGAACCGTATCTCCGATTCTGTATTTCGGCGGACTTGTCGAAACAGCCGAAACAATGGACATGGTTTCTCCTTTGGCTGTTGTGTACTGCACAAGGGGGTGAAATCCCCTTATGGAATGTTCACTGTCGTAATATTTGGTACTCCTGACAAGGTCTGCAACCGTGCCGACAGCCTTTGCGGTACAGTTCTTTTTCCTGTCTGCCATGACTGACGCAATAATCCATGCCACCATCAGAAATATCACACCGATACCGCAAAATACGCTTAAAAATATGGTTATCAATAAAAATTTATCTTCCATTTCATTACACCTCCGATACTATTTTATAATAATCATGCTTTTGTTGTCAAGACAAATTGTTACAATATTGTAGTTGCAATATATTTGAAAAAATTATATAATTATTTGCAGAAAATACTGTTTTTATGCGAGGTGAACTTATGAATAAAAAACAAAATATTCTTCTTACCGCTGTCGTGCTTGCCTTTATCGCTTTATCGACTTCGGTGATAGTCAGCATCGTTCTTGCCCAGCAGAATTCACAGACAAATTCAAAATCCTATCTCACTGCCAATACCATCGTTTCACAGGTCATTAAAAAAATGAATTATCAGAACCTTTCCAAAATATCTGATGAAAATATATCCAAATATTATAATATCCCTGACGGGACCGTCACGGATTCCGCTATGTACATATCTAACCGCACCGATTCAGGCATGGAGCTTGCCTGCTTCCGTCTGAGCAGTGAGGATAATACCCCTGTCCTCTCCGATGCCATATCAGAACACATCTCCTCCAAAAACTCCGAAAACAAAGAAGGCAGCGGTCAGCTTGCCAAATTTAAAACCGATACTGTCTATCCTTATGTATTCGTTGCCGTTGCCACTGACAGTGAGGCTGCCGCCAATGCCTTTAAAGAAATCATCACCCAGAAATAAAAATCGACTTACAGAAAATTCTCTGTAAGTCGATTTCTTTGCAAAGTGAAGAATTCCTTATTTAATAAGGCTTACGCCGTCCATTTCGTCGGGTTTGGACAAGCCTAAAAGCTGTAACATAGTCGGTGCTATGTCAGCCAGTCTGCCGCCATCTCTGAGAATGCACGGGTGATTCACTACACAGAACGGTACAAGGTTTGTAGTATGTGCCGTGAACGGTGAGCCGTCTTCCTCTATCATTTTATCGGCATTTCCGTGGTCTGCCGTGATGAGTGCAACGCCGTCCATTTTTACAACGGCATTTACTACCTGTCCTACACAGTCATCAACGGCTTCCACAGCCTTTACCGCTGCATCAAATACGCCTGTATGTCCTACCATGTCACAGTTGGCAAAATTCAGTATAATCACATCATACTTACCGCTTTCGATTCTCTCGACAGCATTCTTTGCCACTTCATATGCACTCATTTCGGGCTGTAAATCATACGTCGCAACTTTCGGTGACGGTATCAAACATCTGTCCTCACCTTCCGAAACTTTCTCCACTCCTCCATTAAAGAAGAATGTTACATGAGCATATTTCTCCGTTTCCGCAATTCTTAACTGTGTCATGCCCTTTGACGAAATGTAATCGCCGAACATATTGACAAGTGACTGCGGTTTGAATGCAACCTCTACATTCGGCATGGTTGCGTCATACTGTGTCATGCAAACGTAATTCAGCGGGAAAAAGCCCTTTCTTCTCTCGAATTTATCAAAGCTTTCATCTACAAGCGTTCTTGTAATTTCTCTTGCCCTGTCAGGTCTGAAATTACAGAAAATTACACTGTCGCCTGCATTGATGGTCGCATTTTCCTCGCATACGAAAGGAATCACAAATTCATCTGTCACACCGTTTGCATAGGAATTCGCAATTCCCTCAACAGCGTCATTTTCCTTTACACCCTCGCCATATACGAGAGCTGCATACGCTTTTTCCACTCTGTCCCAGTTATTATCTCTGTCCATTGCATAATATCTGCCCGATACGGTTGCAATTTTGCCTATGCCTATTTCTTCCAGCTTTGCTTTACACTCTGCTACATAGTCCTTGGCACTTGAGGGTGGAACATCTCTGCCGTCAAGAAAAGCGTGTACCCATACTTTCTCCACGCCCATTTTTTTAGCCATTTCAACTATGCCGTAAATGTGCGTATTATGGCTGTGCACTCCGCCGGGTGACAT
>DBXL01000141.1:10087-10842 GCA_002309275.1 Ruminococcaceae bacterium UBA1213
TTTACAAGCACTTCATTTTTCAGAATACTGCCGTCTTGTATCGCCTTTGTGATTCTCGTCAATTCCTGATATACAACTCTGCCCGCACCCATATTGGTATGACCGACTTCACTGTTTCCCATCTGTCCGTCAGGCAAGCCTACGTCCATGCCCGACGCTGCTATCAGTGTAGTAGGATTTGTCGAGAATATCTTCTCCATATTCGGCTTTTTGGCTGTTCTTATGGCATTTCCATAGTTGGTGCCTATGCCAAAGCCGTCCATTATTATCAACATTACAGGTTTTTTCATCTCTTGATTTCCACCTTTTTATTATTTGCTTGCTGCCGCAATCAATACACCGAACTGTTCTGCCTTCAGGGAAGCTCCGCCTATCAATCCGCCGTCAACGTCATACTGTGCAAGGAGTTCTTCACAGTTGGCAGGATTCATGGAACCGCCATACTGAATTGTTACAGCGTTTGCCACTTCCTGTGAATACAGTTTTGCAAGAGTGTCACGAATGAGCTTGCAAACCTCTTCAGCCTGCTCAGATGTTGCAACCTTGCCTGTACCGATTGCCCATACAGGCTCATAGGCGATAACCGTCTTTTTAACGTCATCAGCACTTACATCAAACAAATCCAATTTAATCTGCCTTGCAACAACTTCTTCCGTAATGCCGCACTCTCTTTCCCAGAGCAGTTCGCCTACGCATACAATGGGCTTCAAGCCTGCTGCCAAAGCTGCCTTTGTTCTCTTGTTAACGGTTTCATC
>DBXL01000141.1:11036-11169 GCA_002309275.1 Ruminococcaceae bacterium UBA1213
GGCTTTATGCCCTCTATCAAAGCTCTTGCTTCGGGGCGGGTTTTATTCATTTTCCAGTTGCCTGCCAATATCGTTTTTCTAAGTGACTTGTCCATTTTAACAATCTCCTTTTATTAGAGTGGAGTGTTGAGAG
>DBXL01000146.1:0-1182 GCA_002309275.1 Ruminococcaceae bacterium UBA1213
ATCTCACGGAATTAAAGAAACCCTGTAAAAAAAATTCATTTAGGGAAAAGTTTGTGTGTATTCCCCCTACTGTACGATGTACAGGCATTTCAGAAAATCACTTTTGACAGTACGGGGGGGATATTCTGACCGACAGCACACCAACAAGAGCCGATGAAAGAGTTTGTTGTGTGCAGTTATTCAGATATGCCGCTGTATGCCGTCATACAATGCCGTAGAATTGATTATACGGGGCATTTGAGCGACAGGGAGTATAATTACATACCCTTGCAGAAATAGCCGTAGAAACGCATTACAGGCAAACAGACGGCATTGTATAGCCTTGTTGGAAGTATCGGGCAAACTCCGAAACTCCAACATTCTCCAACAATTCAAAATACAGCCGTTTTTAGAGGGTTTAATGTCAAGGGGTTAATTATACTCCTAACCCGTTTAAATGCCGCTGTGGGCGTTCTGAAAGGGCATACAGAGCATTTTAAAAGCCTGTTGCGGTACTTCAACTATCAGATAAGGGAAAAAGCCCAAAATCATTGACAAAATCCGCTGTATCTGATAAAATAGCCTTGTAGTGTATTACAATACACTGTAATTGATTGTATTACAAAAAAATATATTGAAAGCGGTGAAAAAATTGTCAGATGATAAGAAAATAGTTAGAAGTATCAGAGCCGATGAAAGCACATACAGCAAGTTTAAATCCGTGTGTGAAGAATTAGGCGGACAGCAAGAGGGCTTGACAGCCCTGTTAAATGCCTATGAACTGCAACAGGCAAAAGGCATATTGACAGGACAGGCGACAAATATTGATGATTTCACATCAAGAGTTGACGGAATTGTAAAGGCTTATATATCAGCGTTGGAACTCACTGCAAACACTGAGGAAAGAATAAGAAGTGAATTTGCTGTACAGCTTGACAGTCAGACAAAGACAATAGCAGATTTGCAAGCAAGAGAGGAAAAGGCAAAAACGGCATTGTCTGAACTCAAAGCCGATACCGACACCAAAATAAAAGCCTTGCAGTCTGAATTGACGGCTACAAAGACGGCTTTAAATTCTGCCAATGAAAAAACAGTAAATAGTACCGTTGCGAAAGAGCAGGCGGAAAGAATAGCAAATATGACGGCTGAACAGTTGGAGATTATCAAAAAGCAGGTTGCAGACCTCACGGCAAAGGCTGAACA
>DBXL01000146.1:1196-4346 GCA_002309275.1 Ruminococcaceae bacterium UBA1213
AATGAAGTTATCGGACACGGAAAAGGCATTGCAGGAAGTCAAGGCAGACAGACAAAGACAGCTTGAAGTTATGCAGGCAGACCACAAAAGACAACTTGATATTTTAAAATCTGAACGTGACACGGCTGTAAAGTCAGCCATTGCGGAAACTACATTGACGTATCAATCAAAAATATCTGAACTTCAACAACAGCAGGCTGAACAAATCAAGGCATTAAGTCAGATGTTGACAGCAAAGCCGATAGAAAGGAAAAATGAAAATGAATGACGAAGTAAAAAAGACCGTACCCGAAAGAGATTTTGAAAGTTTGCTTGCAGACGCTGAACTGTTTTCTAAAATCATCAAGTCAAAGTATAGGGATTTGCCGATTTCACCCGATACGGTTTTTATTTGTGCAGCACTCCGAAAGATTGAAAGACAGCTTGAAAGAATAGCCGATGATGTTTGAAAAAGTTTGTTGTGTGTGGTTATTCGGAGCAACTGCACACAAACAGAATTGCAAAGGTTGTAGGGGGCGGCAAGCAGAGATTTTGTACACCCATTAGGTGTACAAAATCGCTTGTTGGTATAAAATCAATCACTTTTTGCAAAAAAGCGATTTCACCAAAAAAGACCGCTGTATCATTCGGCGATGACAGCGGAAACATTCACAAAGGCTTGAAGTCAGACCGACAACAAGCCTTTTTCTTTTTGCGGACAGGATAGAAAGCCGCTGTATTCCATGAAAAGAGAATGTGACAAAGTTCAAATCTTTTTGATACTCACAAAGACATTCACAAAGCCTTGTTATATCTCCGTGTCAGCAGTCAGAGCAAGGACAGCGGCATATATAACCGTACTGCACCAAATACGGCAATTTTGAGGGGGTTAATGTCAAGGGGTATAGTTATATGGGTTATGCCTATTCCGTTCAATGTGGGGCATTGTAGGGGCATTACAGAGCGTTTTAAAAGCCAAATACAACATAACAGCAATTATGTTGTATTTTCGGACAGCGGAAAGAGCCTTGTTACATCTCCCTTGTTGGAAGTCTGAGCAAGGACACGGCAAAGAAATATTTGTGCAGAAATACCCGTTAGCCGTTCCATCACGGCACGATCGGAGAGAGTACAGCGGCATAATGCACAATCAGACGGCGGACAAAGTACCGATACGGTATCGGAGAGAGTACCAACACGGCAACGAACAGCGAACGAACAGCGAGAAAGTCAAGATGAAGCACGAACGAAGCAAGAGAAAACTAAAAATTGAACTCCGAAAGAACTCCGAAAAAACTCAACGAACAGAGGGCGAACAATGGAAAATGAGTGTTTACAGCGTTCAAATACGGGCATTTTTAGGCGTGTTTTGCGTGAGGTATATAATTATACTCCTTATGCCTTTACAACGCCGTACAGAGCCACAGAGAGCCGTTATAACGCATTCTGAGAGCAGTATTATAAAAACCTGTTGCAAGTATCAATTTTTGCAAACTGTTTGAAGAATTAGAGCAACTCCACATTTCACAACATTTCATATCATTTGACAATGTTTCAATAATGTTTGTATCGTTTTAATCAGAAATCAGACCGACAGCACACAACACACAACAAACTTGATGAAATAGTGTGTGGTGTGAAGTTAATCAAGTATCGGAGCAAGTACCAACAAGGGCGAACCGCTGTATTAAAATATCAGTATCAATTTTTCATATCAATTTGAATAGTACCATTTTAAACCGATTTCAAAAAGTATCAAACTTGAATACAAAACAACTGTTTTAGTGTATAAATAGTTATATCAAAGTGTACGAACAGTTATATAAATACTGTCAACAGTTATATTATACTTATACAACAGTTATATAATAGTTGTTGACTTATCGAAAGCAGTTTGATATAATAAGAATATGCAAAACACATTTTCTTTTCTATCGGATAATCTTTTTTTGGTGAGCTGAAAGCGATTTTGAAAATTAAAAGGGGAGTGGGGAAATTTCACCACCAAGCCGATTTTGTACACCCAACAGGCGTACAAAATCTATACTTGCGACCTCCTAAACCGTCAATATTTTTTCATCAACAAAATGTGTTTGTGAGTATCTTTACAAAGTGAGGTGATAATGAGTGTTTTATTATTCAACAAACAATGTCAAGTATTATGATTACAATCCATTTACGCATGAATGGGAGGAAATTTCTGAACAGGTTTTTGAAGATGAAGTTATAAAATTCCGCAATCTTTACAATATGCGTTGGGAATCTGGAAGTGTGAAAATTTTTTCTCATGTTGAAACGGGTATGGATATGTACAAAGTAGTAAAATTAGATACTGAGAGAATAATTAGTGAACATTTGTAATGAAGTGAGGTGATAAGGATTGATTGAAGTATCAGATATAAAGCTGTATGATTTGAAAGAAGTTTGCAAGAAATTCAATGCAAGCATACAGACCGTTCGCCGTTGGATAAAGTCGGGAAAGCTGAACGCAAAGAAGATAGGCAGGAATTATTATTGCACCGATGACGATTTGAAAGAGTTCTTGAAACGTTGTTAATATAAAAAAAAATATCCTCTTGTTGATACCGATGAACAACAAGAGGATATATATATCATATCAAGAAATCTTATGGAGATACTTAATCATATCCATAATCATAAATTATAATCTGATTAAATCTGATATAGAAACCATTTGGAACGATTTAAAAAAACGCTGTATTTATCAGCATTTTTTATTTTCATTCACCAGTTTCCAAGTTTTTAAAAAGTAAAAGTGCTTATAGAGCAAAAGAAGCAAAAGAGAATACATTTTTTGAGGATATACAGTTAGTCTCGAAAGCGGTCAAAAATAATTCATGCCAAACAGTCATTCCAACAACAAAGCGTGATTGTTGAGGACTGTTGTGTGATAAATCAGAAAATGCTTTATCGTAAAAAGGCAATACGGTCATAAAAGAATACAAGAGTGTCAACAAATTTGTCAATCTTTCAATACCGATTTTGCTCCGGAGCATATAGTTTCCCAAAGCCCAGAATTTCTTTTGTTCGTAATAAGCCACCTCGATAGACCAACGCATTGAATAAATGGTCAGTGGCAAAAAATCAATGTCAGCTTTTGCAAAAAGTAATGATTTGCCCGATGCAAAGGAATTGAAATCAAAGTTGAAC
>DBXL01000146.1:4362-4884 GCA_002309275.1 Ruminococcaceae bacterium UBA1213
GTTTGAGGTTTTGGTAATGATGGCGTGAACAGGCTTTTTACCAAAAAGATTGGTAATTACCTGACGACTGCCTACAGCGTATCCTGTCCCATCAACAGTTGAAAATGTAAAATCATCAAAAGACAGTTTCCTGCCTTTTACTTTTGGTCTGCCCTTCTTACCGGTTTTAGCAGGCGGAAGATCATACAAGACAGTATCATGCCTGACATTGCAGATTAAGTCAAGGTTGTCATATTGTTGTGGTAATTCAGTTATTTCCGCTTTCGGATACCAACTGTCACAACATAAGCATACATTTCTTTTACTGCCGATGATTTCCATAACTTCTTTCACCATATCAGCTGCCATAGCTAATTTCGTTTCTTCCTTTGTCCACATTCTGTAACCGACCGGAATAGACAGATAACGTATTTTTCCTTGGTCATATACAGGAATGGACAACATTATGCTGACAAAACAATGACCATACAGATAATTAGAACCATTGTGCCTGGCGTGATCAAACAACTTTTCACGATTCTC
>DBXL01000146.1:4889-5039 GCA_002309275.1 Ruminococcaceae bacterium UBA1213
TTCCACCATGGTATCGTCTATGGACAAGAGAATCAAATGGTCAAGCAGTTTTTCCGGAATCAAAGACAAAGCTATCCTGACAATACTCTTAATCCATTGTGACAGATCTATTTTGCTTTCGTTCAACGTGAAATAGTATGATTTCAGCTT
>DBXL01000114.1:0-1008 GCA_002309275.1 Ruminococcaceae bacterium UBA1213
TCACGGAGTTCAGCCGTTATTCTCTCTGTTTCCGTTTTCAGCTTTTCGGAATAGTCTTTTTCAAGAGCCGATATTTTATCCGCATACTCTTTTTCAAGTTCTGCCGTTTTTTCTGCATACGTTTTTTCAAATTCCTCACCGATGGAAATTCTCAATTGGTCGGCTATTCTTGATTTTTCACTTTCCAACTTTTCCGCAAATTCCTTATCAAGCGTTTCTCTTATGGATTTCTGCAAATCCTGTTCTTTGGCTGCAACAGCAGCTTTCACTTTGTCCTCATAACTTTTTTCCAATTCATCAGCCTTGTTTTTCAGAAATTCTTTTCCCTGCAATTTCTGAATTTTGGCAGTTGTCAGGCTGTCCAAAAGTGACGGCTTGATGATTTTCTGATACTCGTCAATTTTCTTGATTCTGTCGTTTATGAGTATCGTGTAATTCTGATCTGACGAGCCTATCAAAGCCTGTTCCAAAGACTTGCGGTAATTTCCCAAAATTTCAGACAAAGCCTTGCGGAATTCACTGTCAAAATACATCATGTTCCAATGCCACCGCCTTCATAGCTGTCATACTGTTCAAGCACCGTTTTCTCGATATATGCCCGTGTCTGCCTGTTCAACGGCACAACATCGGGATTGTCGATATTCGGATCGGTTCTCGGTGACTTTGAAAATTCAACAAAACGCCGTCTGCCGTTATCTATCAGCTTGATATTCTTGATAAGCAGGCACTTGTCAAGCGTGATTGTCACGTCTGCAAGCTGTCTTGGGCTGTTTGTCCTTGTAATCTTGACTTTTGTAATTTCCATATCGTACCTCCAAAAAAATTGAACTGTGGGTTTACCTTGAGGAAAAGAAAGAATGGCTGAACAGGCAAGAACCGAATCACCGCATAATCGAGATTTCTGTCTGTTGCAAGCAAAATCACCCTCCACAATACACAAGTGGGACTTTAAGTCCCAAATGTCGTGTCACGGACGATTCCAACATTGACGGAACGGCTGAACTGACG
>DBXL01000114.1:1129-1670 GCA_002309275.1 Ruminococcaceae bacterium UBA1213
ACTGACGAAACCGAACACAGCCCAAAATCCGTAAAAATGCCAAATCTCAAATTTGCCAAAAAACGCTCATACCGATTTCCGAAAAATTGCCAACCTCTAACTTTCCAAAAAATGCCAATCCTCCCTATGTGTACATATACTAATAGTATAATCTAAAAATTATTTCTTTTCCTTAAGGTAGAGAAATGGGTATAGGGGATTCAGTACCCGATTTAGGGGACTACCCCTGCATAAAAATAAATAAAATCCTGTAAATCCGCTTGACAGGATATTACAGTTGGTATATAATTGCATTGTAATACTTTTTGAAATGTTCCGAACAGGGTAACGGCTTGTTTGGGACTTTCTTTTTTGTCCGAAATATTCTTTTCTTCCGACGGCTCCGAAACGGCATAATGATTGTCGGAGTAACTTCCGTCTTTTTTAATGACTTTGGTTTTGCATATAAATCCCATTTCAACAAGTTCGTTGATAACGGCAATCACTTTTTTTCTGCCAATCTGTAAAGACCTGCTTATGTCATTAAAGCTGTTCCACATAT
>DBXL01000114.1:1742-3413 GCA_002309275.1 Ruminococcaceae bacterium UBA1213
TTCAGCTTGCCGAGAATATTTCTTTGCAGTTTGAAAAATCCTTTTTGTACAATGGCTTTCAGTTTGTAAATGTATGTACCGAGCCAGCCGTTAGCCTTATGCGGACGGCTCACTCCCTCAATGATACCTTTTCTTTGGAGATTACAAATGATATTTGCAACGGTTTCAACTTTCTTGATACCGCACTTTGCAGCTATGGTAGATTGTTTTATCTGCACATAATATCTGTTTCCGAAAACACAGCTATACAGGCATACAGCGACTTTCAGTTCATTTGGTGTCAGTCCGCAGTCAAGAATGCTGTTGTTCAGCTTTATAAAAGCTTCCATCATTTGTCATCTCCTTAATCGCAGTAAAATAGTTTTTTGTCATTTATAATTCGGCTGATAATCTTCAAAACGATTGACACACCGAAAAATTATCTTGCAGTTCACCCATCGCTGCAATTCTCTGTGCCTTTTGTCACAAGTTTCTTTTTGATATATCATTACATAAGGACTGAAACCCAAATCACGCAGAGTATATATCCGATACAAGTCCTCCTCAATGGTGCTGTTGAAATTTGTCAGTATATATACCGTTTTTCGCCTTATGTCTTTGATGTTGGTAAGTTCCGAAAAGGTTTTGAAATATCCCGTCAAATCCTGCTTTGGATTATCCCACGCAAAATGTATGTTTTTGATTTTCAGCCTGTTCAGCCAATAAACATTGTCCCTGTTTATCAATCGTATATCCAATCCCTGTGTGAAATCGACAAAGCTGTATTTGCAGCAAGAAAGCTGCCGTAAAATATCCTCATGGTCTGCACAGGCAAGCAAATTTGGATCAAGCAGTTTTATTTCCTGCTGACCTCTCCAAAATTCATCAATATCTGCAACCTGGCGTGACAAGCAGCCCTCTTTTTTGCTGACAACACAAAATCCGCAGTTTCGGGGACAGCCTCTTGTCAGAAAACCTACTGCATAATCATAATTTGGATACAATGAATAATCAGGGTAGATATGCTCAATTTCTTTTGGCAGTATTCTGTCTTTTGATTTGTCATATATTTCTTTGCCGTTCGCAACGCTGATACAGTAACCCGTACCGCCTTTGCGTATCTCATCAGCCTGCACAGGATAAATGCTGTCAATATCAGGTGAAAAGCTGAATACCTTTGACACATATACCAAGTCATAATGTTTTGTACGGTCATAGAGTTCAGCTTTATCACCGATTGATTTATGATAAGCCGATAACTTCATAATCGGAAGATTGGGAAAGTTATGGCTGTCAGACCAAAAACCGATTTTCATATTGTTTCAATCCTTATTTTTTACGGAACAGTCGGATTTGCACCGACTTGATACTTTTATTCCGATATATGCAGTACAGTTTTTGGCTGTACTGCTGATTTTCATTTTTGTATATTTTCGATTTCTTTTTTGAGTGTGTCGATTTGCTTTTGCATTTCTCTCTGCTTTTTATGTAAATCAAGATTTTCGGAAAGCAAAAATATGACCAAAGCGACACAAAATGCTGTACTTATCAGCAGTAAATCTTGTAACATCACTTTTCATCTTCCTTAAAGTATTCGGGGAATCTCATTTTCAAAGCTTCAATGTAATAGGGTGCATATTCACAGCAAAACAGATTTACAGGAGTGAAATATGCACTCGGCAAAAGTTCTTC
>DBXL01000109.1 GCA_002309275.1 Ruminococcaceae bacterium UBA1213
GTGATACCGTAACGTCTGCGGTTATCTATGACACGCACAGCCTTACCCTCTGAACGTGCAATCGTCTTGGGTGCAACAAGGTGCAGTTTCGGATTGATACCAAGCATGGCTTTCATAGCGTCCTGCAATTCCTTTTCTTTCTTGGTGATGTACTTCGGACTGTCTGAGAAATCTCCCTCGCCCATTTCAACATACACATCAAATGTATCGGAATTATTAACTCTGTCAAGAACTATCTGATAATTCGGTGCATAACCCTTATTGAGCAATACAGCTTCAATCTGGCTCGGGAATACATTCACGCCCTTAATTATCATCATGTCATCAGAACGTCCCATAGGTTTCGCCATTTTTATAAATGTTCTTCCACATGAACATTTCTTTCTTGTCAGCACACATATATCTCTTGTTCTGTATCTGAGAAGCGGGAATGCCTCTTTATCAAGAGATGTAAATACTAATTCGCCCTTCGTGCCTTCGGGCAGAACTTCACCTGTATTCGGATTGATTATTTCAGCTATAAAATGGTCCTCATTGATGTGCATACCGTTCTGTTCACAGCATTCAAAAGCTACACCAGGACCGCTCATTTCCGTCAAGCCGTATATATCATAGGCTTTGATACCAAGATTTTTCTCTATATCCTGACGCATTTCCTCTGTCCAAGGCTCTGCACCGAAAATACCTGCTTTCAGCTTGTTATCTTCAGGCTTGTAGCCTTTTTCCTTGAGGGATTCACCTATATAAGCCGCATATGACGGTGTACAACAAAGTATGGTAGAATTCAAGTCCATCATAAACTGAATTTGTCTGTCTGTATTGCCGCTTGACATGGGCAAAGTAAGACAGCCTGCCTTATGTGAACCGCCATGCAGTCCCGAACCGCCTGTAAACAAGCCGTAACCATAGCATACCTGACATACATCTTCACTTGTACCGCCTGCCGCTGTAATGGCTCTTGCACAGCAGTCCTCCCACAAGTCAATATCATGCTGGGTATAAAAAGCAACTACACGCTTTCCTGTCGTACCTGATGTGGAGTGTATTCTCACACAGTTTTTCAAATCCGTTGCAAGAAGTCCGTAAGGATATGCTTCACGCAAATCGTCTTTTTTCAGGAAAGGCAATTTATGCAAATCAGCCGTACTTTTAATATCTTCAGGCTTTACGCCTTTCTCATCCATGAGATTTCGGTAATACTCTACATTATTATATACATATTCCACCTGTTTTACAAGCTTTTCATCCTGTAACTTTTTGATGTCCTCAACAGGCATTGTTTCAAATTCTTTCTGGAAATATCTGTTTTCCATTTATCATCACTCTTTCATTTAGTTATTNNTAACCGAGTTCAAATGCCTTTTTGTTAATTTCTATAAAAGCAGGCTTTACACACTTTTCAATAGCGGTTTCCCACTTTTCACGGGGTATGTCAAAATATTTTGCAAGCCTGCCCATGAGAACGATATTACAAGCCTTTGCAGAGCCTGCCTGAGATGCCAATGCCAATGCATCTATATCGTCAACGTGAACACCCTTTGCTTTCATTTCATCAAGAACATTGACAGGATATTCTGCATTGCCTATTATTACGGGCATAGGGTCTATCTGCTGAGTGTTTACGATAACCGTACCGCCCTTTTTCAAGTCCTTGATATATCTTGCAGCTTCTATTTTCTCAAAGCTGACGATGAAATCAGCCTCGCCCTCTTCAATTATAGGGGAATACACTTTATCACCGAATTTTACATACGTTACAACAGAACCGCCACGCTGGCTCATTCCATGAACTTCGCTGACTTTTACGTCAAAGCCCTCATCAACAAGCAGTCTGCCGAGCAGTTTTGAAGCAAGCAGAGAACCCTGACCGCCTACACCGACTATCATAATATTTTTCGTTGCCATAATTATTCTCCCTCACTTTCAAAAGCGTCAAACGGACAAAGACTTGCACAAACGCCACAACCGATACACAATGTATTGTCGATAACAGCGTGTTTATCTCTGAAAGAGATTGACGGACAGCCGAATTTCATGCAGCGTTTACAGCCACGGCATTTATCAGGATTGATATACAACGGCTTTTTCGGCTTAACGTACTTCAAAAGAACACAAGGTCTGCGTGAGATTATTACAGACGGCTCATTTTTAGCGAGTTCCTCTTTAACAACTCTTTCACATTCTTCCAGATTATACGGGTCAACTACCCTTACAGAATTGATTCCGACAGAATGGCAAAGGCTTTCCAGATTAACTTTACCTGCGGGATCGCCTTTTATATTATAGCCTGTTGTCGGATTCTGCTGATGTCCTGTCATGCCTGTAATGGAGTTGTCAAGGATAATGACAGTTGAATTTGACTGATTGTAGGCGATATTGACAAGGCCTGTAATGCCCGAGTGCATGAAAGTGGAATCGCCTATTACACAGACAGTTTTATTTTCCGTTTCTTCACCGCCTGCTTTATTATAGCCGTGAAGTCCCGATACAGACGCACCCATGCAGAGTGTCATATCAAGGGCATTCAAAGGCGGCATTGAACCGAGTGTATAACAGCCTATATCACCGAGTACAGTAATTTTATTCTTTGCAAGTACATAGTACATTCCACGATGTGGACAGCCTGAACACATCATAGGCGGTCTTACGGGAATAGCCGTATCAAGTGATACATTCTCTTTATCTTCAAGACCGAATGCCTTTGCGATAGTCTTTTGTGAAAACTCTCCTATAATAGAGAACTTCTCCTTGCCGATAACATTGACTCCGATATTTTTGCAGAATGTTTCAATAATCGGATCAAGTTCCTCTATGACATATACTTTACCAACTTTTGCGGCAAAATCTTTTATCAGATTGACGGGCAGGGGATTTACCATACCCAATTTCAAAACAGATACTTTATCTCCGAAAACTTCTTTGACATACTGATAAGAAGTTGATGAAGTGATGATACCGAAATCATATTCGCCGTTACCGTTTTCCACTCTGTTAAGGGGAGATGTTTCTGCATATTCCGTCAATTTAGCGGTTCTTTCCTCGACAAACGGGTGACGCTTGATAGCGTTGGCAGGTGCCATGATGTATTTCTGAGGATTTTTTACATACTCTTTTGTAACTTCCACTCTTTCGCCTGTTTCTGTAATGCTCTGTGAATGTGCCACACGAGTACACATTTTAATAAATACAGGTGTATCGAATGTTTCGGAAATCTCATAAGCGATTTTTGCAAAGTCCAGTGCTTCCTGTGAATTTGACGGTTCCAGCATAGGCACTTTTGCAGATATTGCATAGTGGCGTGAATCCTGTTCATTCTGTGAGGAATGCATACCTGCGTCATCTGCAACACATATCACCATGCCGGCATTAACGCCTGTATATGACATGGTAAACAGCGGGTCAGCCGCTACATTCAAACCAACGTGTTTCATACAGCAGGCAGAACGCTTTCCTCTCAAAGACGCTCCGAAAGCCGTTTCCATAGCTACTTTTTCATTGGGTGCCCACTCACAGTAAGCGTCATTGAATTTGGCAAATTCCTCTGTTATCTCCGTACTCGGTGTACCGGGATAACTTGATATAACAGAACAGCCTGCTTCATAAAGACCTCTTGCAAGTGCGGCATTTCCTATCATCAATGCTTTCATTTGTATATACCACCTTTTACTGATTTCTCAAATCAACAATTCTCTTAGCCTTGCCCTGAAAACGCTCGATTGTTTTCGGTGCAACAAGCGTAACTTTTGTTCTCAAGCCGAGAATTGACTGCATTTTTGCTTCTATAAACTTCTTCAAATCGCTCAATCTCTGATACTGTTCCAGCAACTCAACATTTTCAAGCTCTACTTTGATTTCAAGACTATCTCTGTAATTTTCTCTTGTGATGATAAGCATATAGTGCGGTGCAATGTCCTTGATATTGATAAGAATATTTTCTATCTGTGTCGGGAATACATTAACGCCCTTGATAATAAGCATATCATCTGTTCTTCCCATAGTTTTAGCCATTCTTGCATGAGTTCTTCCGCATGAACATGGCTCATAAGTGATTTTTGTTATATCCTTTGTTCTGTATCTCAGAACGGGCATTCCACGTCTTGTGAGTGTAGTGATAACAAGCTCACCTACTTCACCTTCGCCAAGTCTTTTGCCTGTATCGTGGTCGATGATTTCAGGTAAGAAATGGTCCTCTGCAAAGTGCATACCGTCCCTTGCTTCACAGTCGCCCGATACACCGGGACCGCCCAATTCTGTCATGCCGTAGTTATCTGATACACGGATATTGAAATTGCTTTCTATCTGTGAACGCATGGCAGGCGTACACGGCTCTGAACCGAGTATGCCCAATCTCAAAGAATAATCCGAAAGCGGATAGCCTGC
>DBXL01000043.1:0-901 GCA_002309275.1 Ruminococcaceae bacterium UBA1213
GTGTGTCCCATATTGTCATATCCTTTCCTTCAATATCAAGCCGCATTTCAGTTCAAAGGCTATTTCATGCCTGGAATATACTGAAATGCGGCTTATTGTTTTTTCAAAGAGTTCATCGTCAAATTCATACAGCATTGCACTCTTTTCGGTAAAGTGCAGGAGAAAAAGTGCCTCATCTGCAAATGTTACCTTTCCGCTGACTGCTCTTTGAAGTGCTTTTATTTCAGCATGATACTGCTTTGCCTGTGATATAAGCCTGTTCTTTTCTTCGTTAAACAACACCTGGTCTATATATCCTTGTGCCATCAGCTTTGTCAATGTTTCCTTATGTTCGGTATTTTGCATTAAAAGTGTTTGCAGTTCTTTTATTCTGTGAAGACCTGTGTTTTTATCCGTACCTCCCACGGCCGCTGCGTAGGGTTTCAGAATCAATTCATGGGCAAATATCAGCTTATTTATCATAGTAACAAATGCTGCTTTCAGTTCATCGTCACGGATAAACTTGATAGGACAGCGGTTTTTATCTTTGATATGTGTTTTACAGCACCAGGCTATATAACCTTGATGTGTTCTCCGTTTAAACGTATTTCCGCACTCACCGCATATGATTTTACCCGAAAAGCAATATCTGTTCTGATACTTTTTGTCGCCCTTTGAGATACCTTTTTCTTTACTGTGCTGTTCAAGCAATCTGCCCGCTGTTTCAAATACTTCTCTGCTGACTATAGGCTCGTGATGTTCGGACATGGAATACATATTTTCCTGACCGTGGTTATGATGCCGATTAAACTGTGAATCGGTATATGTTTTCTGAAACAGTGCGTCACCGACATATTTTTCATTGGTAATCAGACCGCATATAGTTGTGGAAGTCCATTGACCGTCTTTTTTGCTTGGTATC
>DBXL01000043.1:1058-3116 GCA_002309275.1 Ruminococcaceae bacterium UBA1213
TTCTGTACCGACCATTTGCTGTTTTCTGATATAGAAACAGATTCTCCCTGTGCAATGCTGCTCAATATGGAAAGAAAAAGCTCACTCTCCATTGAACCTGTGTTCAGATTTTCTTTTTCAAAATAAATCGGAATGTTCAGGTCAAGCAGTTTCCTGACAAGCTCAAGACAGTCTGTGGTGTTTCTCGAAAAACGGCTGATGGACTTTGTAACAATAAAATCAATCTTGCCTGATTCACAGTCTGCTATCATGCGTAGCAGTTCGGGACGCTTTTCTTTTTTTGTGCCTGTAATACCTTCATCGAAGTATAGCCCTGCAAATGCCCAGTCATCACGGCTTGTGATATATTGTTCGTAGTGAATTTTCTGTGTTTCCAGACTTTCAAGCTGTGCATCGCTGTCTGTAGAAACACGGCAGTAAGCGGCAACACGTAGTTTTGGTTTGGTTCCCTTTTGAGTGCTGTCGATAAATGTAACTTTTTTCACCAGTATCACCTCTCTCGTCAGTGTGATATATTAACTCTGATTTGTTGTGTTATCAACAGTTTCCGGCATTATTTCTGCCAGAAAAGGAGAGAATGATTTACGGTTCAATTCGGTTAATTTGTTGAATTGTGCCAGGGAAATAAGTCCACTGTTTAACAATGCATCTGCTATTTTTTGTGCTCTGTAATAGTCAATATCCTTTTGAAATTGTTCAGCCGTAAAAAGATGTGCTGTGGAAATTCCTTTAAAAGATGCTGCAAGATGAGTATTTGATAAAACATTCTGTTCAGCCATAAAAATAACCTCCATTCCGGGAGACTGTGCTCTCACTTTACAATGGAGGTCAGGATGCTGTTTTGACGAAAACAGTGGACTATTATTGAAATAAATTATATTGGCTATAGGAACATTATTTTAGTTATAAGCATATAAAGTGTTATTTTCGATAAATGTTTTCTATAAATTATGTTTTACCACAAAAATATTTTGTAAATTCACATTATTTTATTAAATGCGACTAAATTTTTCGCATATTTTGTATAAAATAGTTCTTACAGATAATTGTCCCAAATATGACAATAAACTGTTTCAGCTGTATATTGCACCGATTGATCAACGATGGCTCAACGATGTACGGCAGAAAAATCAAATACTACCGGCTGACTATTGAGCGGAAGGCTGCAGATCGGAATGAAGGAATCTTCATGAAGACTGTGGTTAGTTTTTTATGCTTTTTGTCGCCTTACAATGATATTCCTCCATTCCGGAAACTGAATGGAGGAATTTTTCATGCAAAACAAAGAAGAACAGAAAAGGTACATCTATCTCAAGGCAGAGAAAAAATGGGTGGAGGTAAGCGAGGAATATTACAAAGAGCACATCAGGTTTTATGATACTTTTCGCAAGCGTCAGCAGTCACACGGTCAGTGCGTATGCCCGAAAAGTAAGTTCTGGCTCTGTGATGGAGATTGCTGCAACTGCGAGTTTCAAAGTGTCGGAGATACGCTGTCGCTTGACTACATAACCGAAAACGATGATGAAATGGGCTGCTCTCATATGGAATTGATTACTGATAATACACCAAGTGTTGAAAGTATAGCAGAAGACAAAATAGAACTCGAACGCCTTTTTGCCCGTCTGAATGAATTGATGCCGGAGGCTGTTAAGATTGGTGAACTTCGTCAAAAGGGACTGTCTGATGAAAAAATTGCAGATGCCATAGGAATTAAAAGAACTACATTTCTGTCACGAATAAAAAAAATCAAAGAGCTGCTTAAATCTGAATATCCCGATTTATTCTGAATCGTTATGATTCTTAAAAGTTTTTTGAAAAAAATATAAAATCCTTCGTCAAATTGCATTTCTCATCTCCATTGTAAAGTATAAGGAGCAAAACACTATAAGCTCCGGAACGGAGGTAATGTATATGCTTGTCAGAAACAAGGGAAATCCTGCTGATGCAGAGGCTATAGATGTACTGCTTGCTATAAGTGAAGTGTCGGCAAGAATGGCAAGAAAACTGTTAGCAATTTGTCAGACTACAAAACAGGAGAAGGGAGAAATCACTAATGAG
>DBXL01000019.1:0-2288 GCA_002309275.1 Ruminococcaceae bacterium UBA1213
ACTTCCACGGGAGTTTCAGGGGCTTTCACTTCCTCTTTAACTTCCACAGGAGTTTCAGGAGCTTTTACTTCCTCTTTAACTTTCACAGGAGTTTCAGGAGCTTTTACTTCTTTTTTTACTTCAGCAGTTTTTTCAACCGCCTTTGTTTCAGGCTTGTTTTTAGCAGGCTGTTTTTTAGGGGTAGATTTTTTTACATACGTTTCAAGTCCCTCACAGTTTTCAAGGAACAGCTTTATTTTTGCATAGATTGTATCAACACCGCCCTCACTGTCACTTTCTATGTTCAAAGGCATTATGGGGTCATGTACGCTTAATCTGAGTAAAAACCAACCATTGCCATTTTTCTCATCAAATGAAACTCTTATTCCCTCATAGTTGTCATCAGCGACATTGAATTCTTTATGCTGAGCGGCATATTTATAGAGGTCAGATATAACTTTTTCTCCACACTTACGGAAATTCTTTTCAGTGATTTTTATTCTGAATTCCTTGCTTTCAACAGGTTCTTTAAGGGTTCCTATAATATCATCAAGATTTTTTCCCTGATTGCGGAGCTGAACAGCTTTTATGATAATTTTTGTAACGAGGTAAGCACCATCATCAAGGAAGTAATTTTCTCTCATGGCGGCATGACCGGAAGTTTCTATTGCAAGGGGGCAGTTTATGCCTTTTTCATTCTGACTGACAGCCTCATCTATGACATTTTTGTAGCCTCTTTTAAAGCGGAGATGTTTGCCTTTGAGGTCTTTTTCAATGAATTCTTTCAAACCGCTTGAAGTTATGGAGTCGGTTACTACCATTCCGCCTGCAACGCCCTCAAGTGCAATAGCGGCAGCAAGGGCAACAAGGCGGTTTCTGTTGATTTCTTTTCCTTGGGAGTCAACAGCACCGCCACGGTCAACGTCTGTATCGAAGATAACACCGAGGTCTGCATGGTATTTTTTTACGGCATTGCATATAAATTCCATAGCCTTTGCATCTTCGGGGTTGGGGATGTGATAGGGGAACATTCCATCAGGTTCAAGGAACTGACTGCCTGTAATTTCCGCACCGAGAGCTTCAAGAACATCTGTGGCATAGAAACCGCCTACACCGTTGCCGGCATCGACTACTATTTTAAAGCCTTTAAGCGGGTGATGATAGTCGTCTTTGGAGTTGATTTCTTTTTTAATGAATTCACGGAGATTTCCGGCATAGCAGCTCATATAATCGGTTTCAACAAGTTCACCGTTTTCACTGCGTTCAGGCTTTTCACCGTCTTGTGCATATTGGAGAATGGCTGTAATATCGTCACCTTCAAGACCGCCGCTGCGGGTGAAGAATTTCAGACCGTTTCTGTAATAGGGGTGATGGCTTGCAGTTATCTGGATAGCACCGTCACAGCCCAGCTCAACAGTTGTCATGAACATGGCAGGAGTAGAGGCAAGGTCACAGTCGATAACATATATGCCTGCATTAAAGAGAGTTTCTTTGACGATAGCCGAAATGGCAGGACCTGATATTCTTGAGTCACGTCCTACGGAAACGGTGAGTTCTTCGGCAGATTTATTGGTTTTTTCAGCGAGCCAGAGTATAAAACCATTTGTCATAGCGGTGATAGTATCGGTTGTAAGGTTTACATCATAGCCTGCACCGTCAACTGCGACACCTCTAATATCAGTGCCGCTTTTAAATGATTTCCAAAAGTCTTTTAACATAGCTTATACGCTCCTTTTTTATTTGATTTCGTTTTCAAAGGAAAACTTGTCATTTGTTTTTGTAAGGGTATCTGTAAAATTATCTGTAATGAAAGTGAGTTTGCCGTCATCAAGGGAGAACTCGAAAGTTTCTTCATTGACAACATCACCATCAACTACAAGATTATAAGTGAATTGATTGCCGTCAGTTTTATAAGCACCGATATGCCTCGAACCGCTGCAAAGGTACTCATATCTTCCGTCATTGTAGAAAGTGAAAGTATAGTTATATCCCTGTTTTTCATCGGTATAGAGCCAAGAGCCGAGGATATTTTCATTAGGTGTAAAATCGCTGTAATATTTGATGACAGGGACAAAGCTGTCTGTCTGCAAAAAAGGCAGTTCTGTATCATCGGCATTTGTGAGAGCGATACCTTTTCCCGTGAATATATTTCCTGCAACTTTATATTTAAAGTCGTTGCGGAGATTGTATTTTCCGTAGCTTGAGGAAGATAAACTGAGGGTAGATGTTTCGGGATTTATGGCATATTCGCCGTCATAGGTGACACCGCCGAAGCTGTAATTGAATTTATTATCATCAAGCAGAGTGAG
>DBXL01000019.1:2338-16092 GCA_002309275.1 Ruminococcaceae bacterium UBA1213
AATATCTGTAGTACGGCAAGGGCACAGAAAGATAAAAGCACGATAAAGAATGCAATGATAACAGGCATATCAATAGAGCGTTTATATTTACGTTTTTTCTTTTTGGTTTTCAAGGCAATTTGTTCTGACATAAAAAATATCCTCCGACAAAAAATTATTTACAGTAATATTTTACCGTAAAAATTTATATATTACAAGCAGTAAAAAGAATTTTTTTGTAAATATTTTCTTTTTTTGGAAGTTAGGTTTTAGTAATATTGACATATGTTGGAAAATGGGAGCGTTTATGAAAAAAATCTTATAATATTTTAAAAGATAGTGTTGAAACAGGAGGAAAAATGTGTTATTATAAGAGTATCCATTTTAAATAGGATAAAATCTTATTTTTTATTTAGGGGGCTTTGATTTATGGATACGAAAGAGCTTTATAAGGTTTGGCTTGATAATGCGAAAGATGATGGTGATTTGACAAAGGAGCTTGTGGAGATTGCAGGCGACGAAAAGGAGATATATGAAAGATTTTACACAGAGCTGAAATTCGGCACAGCAGGTCTGAGGGGGATTATCGGAGCAGGCACTAACAGAATGAATGTCTATACGGTAAGACGTGCCACACAGGGACTTGCCAATTTTCTGAATAAGACCTGCAAAGAGCCGTCAGTAGCGATTTCCCACGATTCAAGAATAAAGGCAGACGTGTTTGCAAGAGAGGCAGCCAGAGTGCTTGCAGCAAATGGTATCAAGGCGTATATCTCAAGGGAATTGCAGCCCACGCCGGTTGTATCGTATGCAGTAAGGGAGTTGAAGGCAAGTGCAGGTATTATGGTAACTGCCAGCCACAACAGAGCAAAATATAACGGATATAAGTGTTATGGCAGTGATGGCTGTCAAATGACAGATGTATCTGCCAATGCTGTATATGATGAGATATTGAAGGTTGAGTATTTCAATGGGGATATAAAGCTTGTTGACTTTGAAGAGGGCTTGAAAAGCGGTATGATTGAGTGGATAGGCGAGGACCTGTATGAAACATACCTTGATAATGTCAGAAAGCAGTCAGTGAACCCTGATGTATGCAGGGGAGCAGGCTTGAAAGTAGTATATACACCCTTGAATGGTGCAGGCAATAAGCTGGTAAGAAAGGTGCTTTCACAGATAGGCATAGATAATGTTGTAGTAGTGCCTGAGCAGGAGAAGCCTGACGGCAATTTCCCGACGTGTCCCTATCCGAATCCGGAGATGAAAGAGGCACTTTCCGTAGGCTTGGAGCTTTGCAGGAAAGAGCAGGCAGACTTGCTTTTGGCAACCGATCCTGACAGTGACCGTGTAGGCATAGCTGTCAAGACAAAAGACGGTTACAGACTTATGACAGGTAATGAAACAGGTATCATGCTCATTAACTATCTGCTTTCAACGAGAAAGGAAAAGGGAACTTTGCCTGAGAATCCTGTTGCGGTAAAGACGATAGTAACGAGTAAGCTTGTTGAAAGGGTATGCGAGAAATACGGCTGTGAACTGAAGAATGTTTTGACAGGATTTAAATATATAGGTGAGCAGATACTTCTTCTTGAGCAGAAAGGTCAGGAAAACAGATATGTATTCGGCTTTGAAGAGAGTTATGGTTATCTTGCAGGAACGTATGTAAGAGATAAAGATGCGGTAGTAGCTTCCATGCTGATATGCGAGATGGCGGCATATTATCTCAGTAAAGGCAAGAGTCTTGATGATGTAATGACAGAGATATATGAAGAATACGGCTATTATCTGAACAGGACAGACAGCTATGAATTTGACGGAGCGGAAGGCATGGCGAAAATGGCAGATATTATGGACAGTTTCCGTAAAGAGCCGCCGAAAGAGGTTGCAGGCTATAAAGTGACGGAGATTACAGACTATCTGAATTCATATAAAAAGGACCTTGCGACAGGCGAACAGACAGAAATCAATTTGCCGAAGTCAAATGTACTTTCCTATTCACTGGAAGGCGGTATGGCAGTCATTGTGAGACCGTCAGGCACAGAACCGAAAGTAAAGGTATATACAACATCTGTCGGCACAAGTAATGAAAAGGCTGCTGAGATAGCTGAAAATCTGGCAAAATATATGTCAGGCTTCATGAAATAAGATAAAGAGAAAGACCGTTGGCTTGAAGAAGTCAACGGTCGTTTTCTTTCATTGCTAATTGCTAATTTATTTGCCGAGTTCTTCGGCACGTTTGGTGCAGGCAGCCATAGCGTCCATAATGATTTGAGGAACATTGTTTTCATTCAAGACATTAACGGCTTCAATGGTAGTGCCGCCCTTTGAGCAGACTTTCTGAATGAGAGTATCAGGGTCATCACCGCTTGCAAGGAGCATTTTACCGCTGCCCATGAAAGTTTGTGCAACGAGTTTGAGAGCGGTATCTTTTTCGATGCCGACAGAAACGGCATAGTCTGTCATAGCCTTTGCAAAGAGATATACATAGGCAGGACTGCTGCCATTAACGGCTATTACGGCATTCATTTTATCTTCGGGAAGAATAACAGCTTCACCGGAGTTGGCAAACATATCATAAACTACTTTAAAGTCGTCATCAGAGATATTTTCGGAGCGGCATAAAGCGGTAGCACCTTTACCAAGTAAGAGGGGAGTATTAGGCATAACACGCACCATAGGACAATCCACACCCAAGCCCTTTCTCACATAGTCGATAGATATGCCGGCAGCGATGGTTACAAATACTTTTTGCGGAGTGGCGGCAGATTTTATTTCTTCAAGGACTTCATCATAATTTTGCGGTTTCACGGCAAGTACGATAATATCGGATTTTTCGGTAAGTTCCGCACCGTCATAAATAATGTTCACACCGAGTTCAGCCATGTGTTTCAGCTGCTTTACATTGCAGTCATACACTGAAATGCATTCCTGAGGAACTTCGGCTTTCAAAAGACCTTTTACGATGGCAGTAGCCATATTTCCTGCACCGATAAAGCCTATTCTTTTACCGCCTTCATCGTAATAGGATTCACTGTAATCCAATTCTTCTTCATCGTCACGTCTGTGCTTTCTTATCAAATCTTTCAACAATTCAAACACCTCATTTTTTTAATTAAAAAGAATATTGATAGCTTCAAAGAGATTACCGCTCATAACAGGGTATTTTGCAAGCAGTTCACCCTTGATTTCGGGAGAAATATTGGTATGCAGATAAAGGGAGTCTATACCTGCATTGAAAGAGCCCTGAATATCGGTTATATAGTCATTGCCAATCATAATGGACTCTTTAGCGTCAAGATGATGTTTTTCAAGGATATAGCGATAGAATTTTATATCAGGCTTTGCACAGCCTATATCGGAGGAGATAATCACATCTTCAAATTTGTCATAAATGCCGAGCATACGTATTTCGGGTTCGGTAAAGATACGCTGTGCATTGGAAAGAAGATAAGCTTTACCGCCGTTTTGATAGATAGCGTCAAACAGTTCATGTACACCGTCATAAAGTTTTATGTATTTGAGAGATAATGCACGGAATACAAGTCCGGTTTCTTTGGCAAGGGAAAGGGGGCAGTCAATGCCTTTTTCCGTGAACATTTTCTGAAAGACGTATTCAATTTGAGGTTCGGGATTTGTGGTATATTTTTCTTTTGGGATTTGTGCAATCTGCTCTTTGAGATAGGTGTAATAAGCACTTTTAAGCTGTTTAGGGGAGTAGGCAGCCCCATGCATAGAATAGATATTTGCCATATTTTTCCAGAGGCTTGCTTTCCATTCATTTGTGTTGATGTCAACAAGAGTGCCGTAAAGGTCGAAGATATAGTTTTTATACATATCAAAAACTCCATTCATATATTGATAAGTATATTGTAATACAGAGGAGAAAAAATTTCAATAATTTCTTTCGACAAAATTCGATTTCATTGAAAAAGCTGACGGTAAGAATATCGTCAGCGTGTAAATTAAGAAAGTTTTTTAAGTTTATCTTCGGTTTTCTGAATGAGGTTATAGAGAGAGGAAGAAGTGTCGGGATAATATTTTGAGATAATATCGGGAGAGAGATAAGGAGCGGTGCCTGAATCCAGACCGGCAAAACCGCCTGCACTTTTGGCTTGAGAGAGGCACTTGGCATTAGTTTCGCTGATAGCCTGTAAAGCGGAGGACAGACCAGCATAGACTTCGGGCATGATGGAAAACATAGCCTGAGGATTTTTAGGGTTGGCGGAATACAGGAGCCTGACGGATTTATATATGGATACCATAAGATAAGTTGAGATTTCTGCATGGATACCTTTGCAGGAAGTCTGTTCAAGCAGTCCGAATATAATTTCGATTGAATTGAGTATAAGCAGTTTATTGGCGGCAAGGACAGCATTATTTTTGTTTGGAAGAAGTTCGGCAGGTTTGAGAGCGGTTTCAAATTGCAAACCGTTTCTGTCAGCCGTTCTGCCTAAAAGATAATCGCATGATACATTGTAGTAATCAGCGATTTTCACTGCAAAATCCAGACCGCATTCTCTGATACCTTTTTCATAGTGTGAGAGCAGAGCCTGTGACACACCCAATTCTAAAGCCGCTTGTTTTTGACTTAACCCTTTTTCTTTTCGGAGGAGGGTTATAATTCTCGGAAAATCACTCATATAAAAACCCCTTGACATTGTGTAAACAAAATTATATATTTAAATTATTCAAAAAACGACTGAATACACTAAATTAAAACAGTATGTAAATTATATAACAAATAAAACAGTTTGTAAAGTTTTTTTGAAAAAATTTTTTAAGGAGATTTTTGTAAAATGCAGTCATATGTAATATATTTGATACGTCACGGAGCGATAGATGAAACGCTGAAAGGGAGGTATATAGGCAGGACAGATGTAAGCCTTTCGGAAAAGGGAAAAAATAACCTTGAGGATATAAAGAGGAATTTCGGTTATCCCGTTCCAAAGAAAGTATATTCAAGTCCTCTGCAGAGATGCACGGAAACGTGCAGAATAATTTATCCTGATATGGATATAAAGACGGTAGGAGGATTAAGTGAATGTGATTTCGGCGACTGGGAGGGCAAGAGTGCGGTAGAGCTTGCAGGGAAGCCTGAATTTACGGAGTGGCTGAAAAATTCCGATAAAACACCGCCTCCCAATGGAGAAACAGGAAAACAGTTTGCGATACGCATATGCAAGGGATTTGAAAAGATAGTGAATGAAGTGATAAGTGAGAATATTCTGACATCTGCCATAGTGACGCATGGAGGCATTATAATGACACTGCTGTCAGTGTATGGCATACCGCAGGCAGAGAGCCATAAATGGAGAATGGATAATGGTTATGGATTTGCATTGAGAGTAACGCCGTCACTGTGGTTCAAGGATAAAATTGCGGAGGTATTTGACACAGTACCATTTGCTCCCAAGCCGGAGCGTCAAAAAGAGGAGATAGAGTTTTTTGAATAAAATTCGTGAAGGAGAAATTCAGCGACACCGTTTTCAAAGCTGTTTCCGATGATGATGTCGGCATAATTTTTAACTTCTTCTATGCAGTCACCGACAGCTATGCCGACATCGGCAATTTTGAGCATATCCACGTCATTGAGATTGTCACCGAAAGCAACGACTTTATCTGCATGGAGTATTTGTTTGAGTTTAAGAACGCCATTGGCTTTGGTAGCATTTGAGCTGAAAACTTCAAGGAAATATAAATTGGAATAGTTGTCTTTGTAGAGAGTCGGTTTTGCATGGGGGAGAGTTTTTATTTTGTTGTAGATAGGCTCAAGCCTTTCATAGCTGTCAACCATAGTGAAATATATAATTTTGTCATCATCAGACGCAGAGATGTCAGGAACCTGTTTAAAGCTTTTGTAGTCCTGATTTTTGCGGGCATTGAAGAAATCTCTTTCGACTTGGTTTTGAAGTTTTTCAAATTCGACGTTGATACCGCAGTCACTGTCGAATTTATAGACGAATGACATTCTGTCAAAGGATTTGAGAATTTTTATAATATTGTCGGCTGTATCCGTATCCATAGGAGTACAGCCGATATATTTTTGTGTGTTGAAGTCGTAGATAAGTACGCCGTTAAGCTGTACGCAGGGGATATTGATATGAAGCTGTTGAAGAATATCTATGCAGGAACGGCTTCTTGCGGTGGCAACAGAAAAAAGCATACCGTTTTGGATAAGATTGGAAATGATTTCGGCAGAGCGGTTTGAAAGTTTTGCATTTTTGTCAAGTAAAGTTCCGTCAAGGTCGGATACATAGAGAGTTTTCATTCGGACACCTCATTTTTACAGTAATAAGTAATGCCGTTGAATTCAATTTTTTTAGCAGACTTGTCAGGAGGTACAGGAAAGAATTCAGCAGTTTTGACAGAGCCGTCACTCATATAGATAATACCATGCCCGCAGGGTTTGCCGTCAGAGAAAGAGCCTGTATATCTGTGGTCGGAGAAAAGCACGGTTCCCATGCCGTCAGGGAGAGAATGTTTCATACTGCCGGTATAAATGCCGTGTGCATTTCCGACAGAGATATTTTTTTCTATGGAGAATTCCGGCGTTTTTCTGAAAGTCTGATAGGGAGTGTTGTCGAGTTCGGGACAGGGCGGAATTTCGTCAAATTCACGGAAAATGACTTTCATAGGTTTTTCGGGAGTATTGTTACGGAAAATGCCTTCAAATATTTTTTCACAGGAGGGGGCAAAGGTACAGCCCATACCGTTATGCATACCGTCACCAATACTGCCGTAGTATTCGACGGAGCCGTCAGGGGAGTATTCACAGGCATATACAGGAATGCCGTTTTCATAGATAGAGCGTTTTATAATTTTGCTGTCGGAAATTTCATTGATTCTGCCATGAGGCTTACCGTTTTTAAAAGTGCCGACATAGAGGGGCTGACCGTCTGAAAAAAGGATACCGCAGCCATTATAAAGCCCGTTTTTCCACATACCCTGATAATATATCTGGTTATTCCAGAGTTCAATGCCGAAGCCGTTACGCATACCATTGGAAAAAGAGCCTGTGTATATGACGTTTCCATTGAAAAATTGTTTACCGCTGCCGTCATAGATAGAGTTTTTGAATTCCCCCTCAAATATTTTCTGACCGTTTTTGTATTCAATGCCGTGTCCGTTGCGGTGCATATTGGTCCATTCACCGCAGTAAATGAGCGTTTTGTTGGGGGAGTATTCATTGAATATGCCGTCAGGCTCACCGTTTTTGAATTTTCCTTCGGCATAGCTGCCGTCATTAAGAAAAATTTTTCCCTTGCCGTTGTAGAGGTCGTTGTCAAATTCACCGGTATAAATTATTTTGCCGTTGATGTCGGTAAGGGTACAATTACCGCAGGCTTTTCCCTTTTTGAAAGAGCCTTTGAGAGAGCCGCCGTTTTGGATATGCAGGATACCGTCGCCATCGTAAAGACCGTCAAGCCATTGTCCGTGGTATATCACAGAGCCGTCAGGAGCATAAGAAGTTCCGACACCGTTTGGAAGATTATTTTTGAATCCGCCTGTGTAAAGTAAATCACCTTTACTGTTGAAAAGGGTACCCGTATGGAGAAATTTTCCATTTTGGTATTTGCCGACAAAAAAGGCTTTGTCATCGTAATTATATGTAATTCCTGCACCGTGTTTCATGTCATTTTGAATATTGCCTAAGTAAAGCAGATTGCCTTTACAGTCAAAAAATGCACCTGTATTGACAGAGTGATTGTCACTCCACTGACCGACAAAAGCACTGCTGTTATCGGGTGAAAAAGCGACACCGAAACCATTTTTTTTATTTTCGGTCCAGTTGCCGGCATAGGAGATTTTTCCTGATTTATAGTAATGCACGCCGAAGCCGTCACGCATATCGTTTTTATAATGTCCTTCAAAAGCCGTTTCACCGTTTTGCATAACCGTTCTGCCCTTACCGTGACGCTTGTTTTGACTGATTTCGCCAAAGTAGAAATAATTTTTGTCATTAGCTTTTATGATTTGCTTTTCGGCTGTTTCATAGGGACATTCTCCTGAGAATATGCATTTTCTTTCATAGGGGGCATAATTTTCATTTTGTTCGATAAGAATTTCAGGCTGACTCAAATTTTGCGGGATAGTTTTCGGATTTTCAGGCGGTTGGGGAGTAGGGGGAGTTTCGTTTTGAGGCTGTTTTTCAGGCGGATTTTGGGGAGGTTTAGTTTTGTCATCATCTGATGACCATGAAGCATATACTTCCGTACTGAAAAAAGTCGGGTTTACGACATCTTCAAGAGCCTTTTTTCTTTCAGCGAAATTTTGTTTTGTGCAGAAATAGAAATTTCCGAAATTAGTTGAGCAGAAAATTCTGGGAGTACCGGTGAGTTTATTGAGCTGTTGAGAGGTTTTCATGTCGATTTCGGCACAAAACGGATAAAGGACAGTTTCCATACCGTTTTCTTTGAGGAGAATAACAGGTTTGTCTGCATCTCTGGAGGGAAAGACGGTATATTTGACAGTTTTATCGTGTCGGGAGATGAATTCAGTTTTAAGCCATTTATGAAGTTTATTAAAATAAGCTCTCTTAACAGGTCTGTGAAGACGGTCAAGCGTTTCGGCAAAATAGCCGCCTGCGGTATCAAAGACACGTTCAAGCTGTTTACCGTCTTTGGTAATCATTCTGAAACGGAGGCTGATACCAGTTTCCATGACATAGCTGTAATTATTGAGACCGTCAGGAGTTTTTACATTGCCTCTGCCCTTTTGTGGGAGACCGGTTTCAAAGAACTTTTTTCTTGCGTTGCAGAGAATATCGTTTTCGTCAAAGGATTCGGAATCCGTTCCGTAAACGCCGTAATATATTATACTTTTGTCAATATCTTTAAACATAGCAAAAAACCCTTTCATTTGTCGTTCACATAATATCATACAATAAAATACATATTTTTGCAATAGATAGAAAAATATAACAAATTTTTCTTTTAAATGTTGAAGAGATGTGTTATAATAGTGTTGTAAAAAATATTGAAGGAGGAGAAGGAATGTATATTCTTCTTGACGAGGCACTTGACATTAACAATACGGTAGAGCAGAATTTAAGTATTGCCCAAAAATGGCTTGAAACGGCATATAATTGGGCAGCGGCATTTTTGCCGAAGCTGATAGCGGCAGTAATTATATTTGCTGTAGGCTGGTGGCTGGTAAAGCTGATATGCAAGATTTCGGTAAAAGGAATGACGAGGGCAAAAATTGATAAAACGGTGATAACGTTTTTAAATTCAATTCTGAATGCGGCGTTGAAAATATTGATAATATTGTGTGTGCTTTCGACAGTGGGATTTGACATGACAACGCTTATTGCCACAGTGAGTGCAGCGACGGTTGCAATAGGACTTGCCCTGAAAGACAGCCTTGCCAATGTTGCAAGCGGAACGCTTATTATTATCAATAAGAAGTTCAAAGTAGGGGATTATATCGAAACGGAGGGACTTCAGGGAACAGTTGTAAAGATAGATATGATGTACACTACGTTGTGTACATATAATAACAGGGAGATACTGATACCGAATTCAAGGCTGACATCAAATAATATTATCAATTATTTTGTAAGGGAGAAAAGGAGGGTAGATTTAATTGTACCGATACCGTATGAAGAGGACATTGAAAAGGCAAGGAGAGTAATAATGGATTTGCTTGAAGAAAGTGAGCTTGTACTTCACGAGGAGAATAATAAAGTACAGGTAGATAAGCTTAATGAGAGCAGTGTAGATTTGATTGTATGGATATGGTGCAGTTCGGAGGACTATTGGAAAATGTATTATGAAATGAGAGAGAGGATAAAATTCAGGCTGGAGGAAAATGGGATACATATACCGTTCAATCAGTTGGATTTGCATATAGTGGAAGATAAGACAAAGGGGAATGAAAAATGATACTGGCAGTAGATGTAGGCAATACAAACATAGTTTTCGGAGGCATAAGTGAAGGAAAGACTTCATTTATATCCCGTGTAGGCACGGACAAGAACAAGACGGCAGACGAATATGCAGTACAGATAAAGATATTGATAGAACTGAATGGTCTTTTGCCAAAGGACTTTGAAGGCGGGATTATATCATCAGTTGTACCGCAGATTAATGAAATGTTAAAGCTTGCGGTAAAAAAGGTGATAGGACATATGCCAATGGTGGTAGGACCGGGAATAAAAACGGGGCTGAATATAAAAATAGACAATCCCGCCCAGCTTGGCAGTGATTTGGTAGTAGGAGCGGTTGCAGCGGTGGCACTGTACCCGAAGCCGCTTATGATAATAGATATGGGAACGGCAACGACGATATGTGTAGTGGATAAAGATTCATGTTATCGTGGCGGAGTCATCATACCGGGAGTAAAGGTATCAATGGAGTCACTGACAAGGAATGCTGCACAGCTTCAGGGAATCAGCATAGAAGCTCCGAAGAAAGCCATAGGAACGAATACAATAGACTGTATGAGGTCGGGAGTGGTATTCGGGAATGCGGCACTGATAGACGGACTGATAGACAGAATGTCTCTTGAAATAGAGGGAACACCGACTGTAATAGCGACAGGAGGACTTTCACCTATGATAATACCGTATTGCAGGCATGATATAATTATTAATGATGAGCTGCTGCTGTACGGGCTGGAGATCATATATAATAAGAATGTTGTGCATTAAAAAGAAACAGTCCTCTGTTCAATCGGCAGAGGACTGATTTATTGTTTCGTCATCACTGTTGTGTACAGCAAGTTTTTTGATGGGAGTAACACCGTCATATTTTATTCTGAACATCATTTTGACATCAAATTCATTACGGCATTCAGGGCATATAAAAGATGAATAGAAACCTCTGTTTTTTATTTCCCAGTCTTTTTGGATATTTGCCCTTGCACCGCAGAGATTACAGTTGACAGTCATTAGACTTTTATCGACAAGGGGATTTTCAAAGCTTGAAGCATAGGTGTTGTGGAATTCAAGTCTTTCATAGAATTCCCTGCAGTCAGCTTTTTGTATATGGGGTTTCATAGCACCCTTGGAATAGAGTTTTTGCAGGCATTTGGCAGAAACGATACTGTCACCGATAGCTCTGTGATGTGGAATATCGTCAACATCAAGTCCCAGCATTTCCGCCATAGCAACAAGACCTATTTGTCCATTGCTGCCTGTACCGGTCATTTCCTGACAGTACATCTGGAGGTCAACGTATTTTTTAAGGAAATTCAGTCTGTTGTTTTTCATGTGATAAAGGCAGTTGCTCTGGAGGGTGACAATATCACTTGTACTCCATGTCATAATAATGCAGTTTTTGGAAAATTTTTGGAATTTACTCAAAGCATATGTAAACGGATAGCCTTTTTTGAGTTCGGCATTGGTAAGGGAAGTAAGGTCTTGAATTCTGCTGCGGAGTTTTTTAGTGAGGTCAGGGCGTACAAGCACGGAGAACTGACCGATAATTTCCATATCCTCATTCAGCTTGACTGCACCGAACTCTATAATTTCGTTGATATAGCCGCCGACTCTGGGACTATAACTGCCATTCCATTCAAGGTCAAGTATGACGTATTCCATGTATCACTCTCCTCTGCTCTGAGCTTTCAGACGCTTTTCCTTGTTGAGAATCATTTTTCTCATACGAATGGATTTGGGAGTAACCTCAACGAGTTCATCATCACCGATGAATTCAAGTGACTGTTCAAGACTGAGAACAGAGTGCGGAGTAAGTTTGAGAGCTTCATCAGAGCCGGCTGCACGGGTATTGGTGACGTGTTTTTTCTTGCAGACGTTCACGACCATATCTTCATTTTTGGGATTGGCACCGACAATCATGCCTTCATAGACTTCTACACCCGGACCAATGAACAAACGGCCTCTGTCCTGAGCGGCAAACAAGCCGTAACCTGTACTTTCGCCTGTTTCGTGGGCGATAAGGGAGCCTTGCAGACGGGATTGAATATCGCCTTTATAGTCATCATAGCCATCAAAGATGTGATTCATAATGCCGTTGCCGTTGGTATCGGTCATGAATTCAGAGCGATAGCCCATAAGACCTCTGGAAGGAATACGGAATTCTATGTGGGTGACACCTGATTCTCTTGTACCCATGTTGATAAGTTCGGCTTTTCTTGAGCCGAGTTTTTCCATGATAGCACCTACATAGTTATCGGGTACTTCTATCATAAGGAGTTCCATAGGTTCCTGTAATTTACCGTTGATGGTTTTCATAATAACTTTGGGGCGTGAAACCTGAAATTCATAATTTTGCCTGCGCATAGTTTCAATAAGAATGGAGAGGTGAAGTTCACCACGACCTGAAACTTTGAAAGTATCAGCGGAGTCTGTTTCCTCCACACGCATGGCGACATTCGTTTCCACTTCTTTAAAAAGTCTTGCACGGATATTTCTGGAGGTGACATATTTACCCTCACGACCTGCAAAGGGACTGTCATTTACCATGAAGAGCATGGAAACGGTAGGTTCATCTATTTTTACAAAGGGGAGGGGTTCCTGATGTTCGGGGTCGCAGGCAGTTTCGCCTATATTGAGGTCTGCAATGCCTGAAACGGCGACAATATCACCAAGACTTGCGGAGTCGCTTTCGACACGTTTAAGACCTTCAAATTGATAAAGTTTGGTAATTTTAGCATTTTTTCTGCTGCCGTCATTGTGGCAGAGGGTGATATTCTGACCGACACGGCAGCTGCCTCTTTCAACTCTGCCGATGCCGATTCTGCCAACATATTCATCATAGTCTATGTTGGAGAAAAGGAGCTGTAAAGGACCATTCATATCACCTTGGGGAGCAGGAATTTCTTCAAGGATTTTTTCAAAAAGGGGTTTCATGTCAGTACCCTGCACGTTGGGATCGAGAGAAGCATAGCCGGCTCTGCCGGAGGCATAGACAACAGGGAACTCAAGCTGTTCATCATCAGCACCGAGTTCAATAAAGAGGTCAAGGACTTCATCAACGACTTCTTCAGGTCTTGCGCCGGGGCGATCAATTTTATTGACAACGACAAGAGGTTTTTTGCCGAGAGCGAGGGCTTTTTTCAAAACGAAGCGAGTCTGGGGCATACAGCCCTCAAAAGCGTCAACGAGGAGCAGAACGCCGTCAACCATCATTAAAATACGTTCCACTTCGCCGCCGAAATCAGCATGACCGGGAGTATCAACGATATTAATTTTTGTATCTTTATACATAACGGCAGTATTTTTGGAAAGAATGGTGATACCTCTTTCACGTTCAAGGTCGTTGGAGTCCATAACTCTTTCAGCGACATTTTCATTTGCTCTAAAGATACCGCTCTGTAAAAGGAGCTGGTCAACAAGAGTAGTTTTGCCGTGATCGACATGGGCGATGATAGCAACATTTCTGAGATTTTCTCTTTTATCCATATAAACAATCCCTCTTTTTTCAATTCATTAAAACCATTGTGTATTATAACACATTGATATTAAAAAGAACAGTAAAATAAAAAAATTCTTGCAAAAATACAAAAAAATCTCCCCAAAACAAATAGTTTTGGGGAGATTTTTATTTCAGATAATCAAAGGATTATTCAGACTTTGATTTTCTTGAAGATTTCATAGCAGTAAAAGCAATGGCAGCTGCTGTAAGGAGTATAGCAAATATAGCAACAGGGTTAGAACTGTCGCCTGTATTTACAGGTGTTGTATTAGTATTGGTATTTGTGTTTGTATTGGTGTTAGTGTTGGTATTAGTATTTGTATTGCCATTGTCACTGTTCTGATTGGAAGGCTCCGTCTTGGAAGGTTCATCTTTTGACGGTTCTGTCTTGGAAGG
>DBXL01000019.1:16158-17891 GCA_002309275.1 Ruminococcaceae bacterium UBA1213
GTGCCGGGTTTGCCCATGAATACAAATTCGAGCTGACTGCCCTTATTTTCGCCCTGTGGTGCGATAGCGTATGTGATAGGTCTGATTATATCATCATCGCCCGAAGTATCGAAGATAACAACGATAGAAGAGGGTTCTGTAAGGGTAACTTTTATATTGGTCTGGCTGTTGTTTGTACGGTCATAGTCAGGCTCATAAGCACCATAGCTTTCACTCCAATTGCTGTCGTTGTAAGCACGTACTTTGAATTCATAATCGCCGGGTTCAAGAGTATTGATAGTACCGTAGTAGATGCCGTCAAGTTTTGCAAGTTCTTCAAAATCAACTTTTGAAGCTTTTCCGCCGAATTCTGCAACGAATTCCGGCACTATATCTTTGAACACAGCGAAGTTGACCATAGGATAGTCATTCTGCTGTCCCCAACCTGTCATAGAGCCTACGATACCGTAATCCACGCCAAGACCGGGATCGGGATCGGGGGCTGTATAGCCTTTAACGAGTACCATAGCGGAAATTCTCGGTACAGTAACAGAGCCTGCTACTTGGTCGAGAATGAGATAATCACTTGCGTGTTCATCATTTACATAAACGTCCCAGTCACCTTCGGGGAGAGTAACGGTTGTATCCGTTGAAAGCGGGTTGTAAATAACAACGATTTCTTCAGCTTCTTCACCGTTAACGCCGTTGCCCTTTATAGAGTAAACAGCAACGCCTTTTTCGGCATTTGTGTCAACGAGAGAAGTGAAAGTATTTTCAACATCTTCTGCACTTGTCATTCTGAGAGCGGGGTGAGCCTTACGGAATGCGATAAGACCTTTGTAGTAGTCATATACCTGTGAATAGGTGTCAAGTCTTGAATAGTCAAGTTCATTGACAGAGTCGGGAGAAGCATAGCTGTTATGCTCAAAAGTACCGTCTGCCTTAGTTTTTGTACGGAGGAATTCCTCACCGCTCATCATGAAGGGGATACCCTGAGCAGTCTGAATGATAGCGGCAGCCAGGTTATTCTGACGGATACGGTCCTCTTCCGAGTCATCGCCGTTTGAGGAGTTTATCTTATCCCAGAGAGTGAGATTGTCGTGACAATCTGCATAGTTAATTATCTGTGTAGGTGAGGGACACCATTTCTTTGTGTACTGTACAGTGTTGACAATAGCTTTGTAGTGCTTTGTATCGCCGTTTACATAGCCTTTTTCTGCTGCATCAAATACGCTGCCTTTTACCATGTCACGGATAGTGTCGCTGAAGTAAGCGATACCGGGAGTATCAGCGGCATTTGTGTAGTTAGCCATTTTAACATTCTTTGTGGGAACAGAGCCCATGTTCCAGCCTTCGCCATAAATAACGATAGTAGGATCGATTTCATCAAGTGCTGCACGAACGGCATTCATTGTATCAACATCAAGAATGCCCATGAGGTCGAAACGGAAGCCGTCGAGGTGATATTCGTCAGCCCAGTATCTTACGGAGTCAACGATAAATTTGCTTACCATAGAACGCTCTGAAGCCACGTCATTGCCGCAGCCGGAAGTATTCTGATTAGGTCTGTAGAAATAGCCGGGAACGAGCTGATTGAAGCAGTAGCTTGTGTTGTATGTATGGTTGTAAACAACGTCCATGATAACGCCGAGACCTGCATCATGCAAGCCTTTAACCATCTGCTTGTACTCGTTAACTCTTACTTCACCGTGATAAGGATCGGTTGAGTAGGAGCCTTCGGGAGCATTGTAGTT
>DBXL01000019.1:17938-22478 GCA_002309275.1 Ruminococcaceae bacterium UBA1213
GTTTCGTCAACTGAGCCGTAGTCATAAGAGGGGAGAATGTGTACGGAAGTAACACCGAGGTCAACGAGGTGGTCAACGCCTGTGGAGATATTGCCTTCATTGTTGAGAGTAGTTCCTCTTTCTGTGAAAGCAAGATATTTGCCCTTGTTGGTGATACCGCTGTTGGCACTTACGGAGAAATCTCTTACATGAACTTCATAAATCTGCATATCTGTGAGATTTTCATAAGTGTGTCTTGCATCACTGTCCCAGCCGTCGGGATCGGTGGAATCGAGGTCGAGAATCATACCTCTTTTACCGTTAACGCCTACTGATTTAGCATAGGGGTCAACGATGTCCATGTTGGTTTTGCCGTCAAAGTAAGCATTATAGGTGTAGTATTTGCCGCTGAGGTTGCCGTTGGCAACGAGCAGCCATGTACCTTTTTCAGCCTTATTCATTTCAACGGTCTGTTCGGGAGTACCGCCGTTGCCCTCAGCATAGATGTTAAGTTCTACTTTTTCGGCGGTAGGAGCCCATACACGGAACTGTGTAGAGCCGTCAACGAGAGTTGCACCGAGGTCATCACCTGTATAGGTGTAAGCGTCTTCAAACTCTTCGCTTGAGAAGTAGTCGGGCAGAGCGAGTTTCATGGCAGTATCTCTGAAAGATACGGTGTATTCTTTAGAGTAGTCCAACTCATCGCTGAGAGTGAGAACGCCTTCAGAGCCGGAGGTTACAACAGCGAAAATGGTAACTTCCTGACCGCCTGCACTGACGATAGAGAAATCATCAGCAGTGATGGTATCGTCGTCATCGGGAACTTTGGTGAGTGAAAATTCAACGCTTGTTTTTGAAACAGCGTTGGCAGTCTTGATTTTAAGACCAAGAACAGCCTGCTCATAGTTTACTGTATAGTCATTAAGTTCCTTGCCGGAAACGCAATAGACATCAACTATACCGGAAACTACGGAACTGAGGTCAACCTTACGGTCACCGTCAGGATCTTTTGCACTCCAGTCGGGTTTTCTTACGATAAAGCCAAGACTTGGAGTAGCTTCTGTGATGGTAATGGTAGCAACGGCACCATCAGCATCGCCATTGTCCGTGAAAGCATAGCCTGCACCGTCAAGACCGTCAGCCCATGCCCACACGTCCCATTCGCCGTAGGCACCGTCATCACGCAGATAATGGATATTAACTGTAGTTGTTTCAGCCGCATTTACTATGCCGGGCATAATGAAACAGCTCAGAGCCATTATCAAAGTGAGAACGACAGCTACGACACTTTTGGAAATTCTTTTAGTGTTCATAGAATTTCTTCTCCTTTTCTATTATCAGCAGTTTGAATTTGTCAAAAAGACTCTGCTGTATTCCCTTTCATTATAACATCTTTATATTGCAAAATAAACTTATTTTTGTCTTGTATTTATTACAAAAATGCTTAAAAAAATTCGTATAAAATGCACTAACAGCAGAATTATTTCTTTTTAAGGGAAATTTTTTTGCCTAAAAATGCCAATTCGAGAGAATCGCCCTGAAGTGTGTAGCTGACGGAGATAATGCCGTAATTTTGGGAATTGACAGTGATAGTGTTGTCGTCAATAGTACAGTCGCCTGTAAAATCGAGGAGTTCATCAGAAATTTTCATTTTTCCGTCAGGAAATGAGAGAGTACCGTGAGGGGAGCCGGAAAGGTCTGTAATGGTCCACTCATAGAGAGGGAGTTCTTCTTTTGCAGATGAGGGAGGGACATTTTTGCAGGAAGAAGTGATAAGCAAGAGAGATGTACATAATAATATAGCGGTGAGTTTTTTGAAGTTCATAACAGATTCTCCTTTAAAATTGGGAAATATGTATTAAAAAAATGTCGCATGGAGATATAATATTTGTTAAAACAATGAATTTTGCAAGTTTGGAAAAATTAACTTGCATTTTAAGGGGTTATATATTAGAATAATATAGGTTTTTGAAATGATTTATGAATTATTTTTTAGGAGGACTTTTATTATGCAGACATATGCATCAATGGAAAAGACAGCACTTTTGCACGAACTTGCAAAGCTTGAGGGTTACTATGAGAACTATAAGGCACAGGGACTTTCACTGAATATGGCAAGAGGAAAGCCCGGTTCTGCACAGCTTGACATTTCAAATGATATGTTTAATTCACTCACGCCCGATACAGATTTCAAGACAGCAGATTGTCCTGACTGCCGAAATTATGGCGGATTGGAAGGAATCGTTGAGGCAAGACAGCTTTTTGCAGATATGCTTGGAGTAGAAGTAAAGAATGTAATGGTCGGCGGAAATTCAAGTCTGAATATGATGTTTGATACGATTGCTTGTATGATGGAGCAGGCATGGGGACAGCAGGGAAAATTGAAATTCCTTTGTCCTGCACCGGGATACGACAGACATTTTGGAATCACACAGTATTTCAATATGGAAATGATAACAGTGCCGATGACATCAGCAGGACCTGACATGGATATGGTAGAAAAGCTTGTGAGTGAAGATGCAAGTATAAAAGGTATATGGTGTGTGCCGAAGTATTCTAATCCGCAGGGTATCACATATTCTGATGAAACTGTAAAGAGATTTGCGGCATTGAAGCCCGCTGCAAAGGATTTCAGAATCATGTGGGACAATGCCTATATTGTACATGATGTAAGTGATACGCCTGATACACTTTTGAATATATTTGACGAGCTGAAAAAGACCGGTAATGAAGATATGGTATTTGAATTCTGCTCAACGTCAAAAATAACATTTCCGGGAGCAGGCGTTGCAGCACTGGCAGCGTCAGAGAATAACATAGCACTTTTGAAGAAAAGATATACATTCCAGACGATTGGATATGATAAATTGAATATGCTCCGCCATGTGAAGTATTTTGGGGACTTCAAGGGACTGCTGGCACATATGCAGAAACATAAAGCAGTTTTGCAGCCCCGCTTTGATATGGTAACGGATACACTTGAAAGAGAGCTTGCAGGCTTGGGAATAGCAGAATGGGCAAAGCCCAACGGCGGTTATTTTGTCAGTGTAGATGTAATGGAAGGCTGTGCAAAGAGAGTTGTAGAGCTGTGTAAAAATGCAGGCGTTGTTCTGACGGGTGCAGGTGCGACATATCCCTACGGCAAGGATCCCAAAGACAGCAATATCAGAGTAGCTCCGACCTATCCGCCGATAGAGGAGCTGGAAGCAGCCATGAATATATTCTGCATATGCGTGAAGATGGCGGCACTTGAAAAGCTTACAAAGTAATTTTTGGATACAACCTCACTTGTTCCGAACTCCCGTCATTGAGAAATGCCGGGAGTTCAAATTTTTAACAAAATTCTGCCGAAAAATTTGTGAACTTTTTATTTACTTGCAATTATGCTGAATATCAACCATGATTTTTAAAGAATATGCACAAAAAACAACGATTTTTATTGGAGTAAATATTTGGAGATATAAATATTTTTGCTGTATTTGATTAAAAAATATTTGACTTTTATAGACAAAATATATATAATTAACTTTGATGTGTCTGTTTTTGAAAAAACGGACAACTATTACAAACAAATTGGAGGATACTGTATGAAAAAAATTGGCAAACCGGTATTCTTCATAGTCTTTGTTCTTATAGCGGCCCTTGCATTTACATCAATGGTTGGTGTATATGGAGAGAACGGTGACTTTGATGTCACCTATATAAAGGGCATAAAGGACATAAGATGGGGTATCGACATCAACGGCGGTGTTGAAGCGGTGTTTGCACCGGCAGAGGGCATTGACGCTGATGAAACGCAGATGGAAGATGTCAAGGGCATACTTGATTCCCGTCTTGTTGGTCAGAACATCACAGATTATGAAGTTTATCCCGACTATGAACACGACAGAATAACCATACGTTTTCCGTGGAAGTCTGATGAAAAGGACTATGATCCCGATGCAGCGATAGCAGAACTGGCATCAACGTCAGAACTGACATTCAAAGGCGGCACTGAAAGCAGCGGTGAAGTTCTGCTGACAGGTAAAGATGTAAAGAGAGCGTATGCAAGCTATCAGCAGACAAAAAATTCAACCAGCTCCATGGAATATGTCGTAGGTCTTGAATTCAATGACGAAGGCAGAGAGAAATTCAAAGAGGCTACTACTGCATATACAGGCAAGCAGATTTCGATATGGATGGACGATGAACTGCTTTCCGCACCGTCTGTAAGTGAAACAATAGACAGCGGAAGTGCCGTTATCACGGGTAATTTTACTTCAAAGAGTGCAACGGCACTTGCCAATAAAATCAATGCAGGTGCATTGCCGTTCAAGCTTGTTGTTGAAAGCTATGGTACCATAAGCCCGTCATTGGGAAGCAATGCTTTGCAGGCAATGGGAATTGCATCAATTGTTGCATTGGCTCTGATATGTGCATTTATGCTTATTATGTACAGACTGCCGGGTATAATTGCATTTATTGCATTGGTAGGTCAGTTGTCCATATCAATTATGGCAGTTTCAGGTTATTTCACTGTATTCCCGAGCTTTACCATGACTATACCGGGTATTGCAGGTCT
>DBXL01000132.1:0-972 GCA_002309275.1 Ruminococcaceae bacterium UBA1213
TACCTCTGCTTTGGTGCAATGCCACCTGATACTCTCCGGTAGATGCATCGTAAAGCTGAATGTTTTGTATGGTTCTTATAAAATTTGCTACACCCACACTACCACTATCCTGCATCTTAACATACTTTCCGTTAAAGTCTATGGTATCACCTATAAAATAAACACCATTTTCTGCTACATACTGTGCTTTAAGGAACACCGCATTGTAGGTAACTGTGTCAGTATCACGGAATGAAACATCGAATAACTGATCGTATTCATAGGGGGCATTGGTGTTATCTTTACTCCAACGCAGCACATAGTGATATTTATCGGGTTCTTCACTTTCTTTTGTCAGAGCCTCACCGTCATAAGAGGGTCGTGTATCGTCCAGTACTTTTTCATCTGTTTCAACAACATTTCCATCTTCGTCTTTCCAGATAACAGTACCGTATTTTTTCATTTGGAACTGATATGGCTGGCTTGAAGTACCCACTCCGGAACTGGCAACAAAAGCAATCTGCTCACCCATGTCGCTGTAACCGCCGGTTATGAGTTGGATTGTTTCATTACGGGACTGCAATGTTGCTATATAATAGCGTGTATTACTGTCATAAACAGCGGAAACCAAAGTATAAACACCGCTTATATGATAGGTTTTAGCATTTTGCCATATATAGTCTTTAATATAAGTATCGCCAAAGTTGATTTTGTCACCAACAAAGTAGCCGACATCTCGTGCAAAATCCTTGTCATACTCTTCAAATACAGCGGTGTAGGCAACATCGCCTTTTACTGCCGGCAAGGTATCATTCAAGCCATAAGTATTTGTGCCGTCAGACCAGCCTGTAAAAACATATTTTATGCCGTTTTCGCCTGTTTTGGAGGGTGTTGTGCCGTCATAAGAAGGGGTTGTGTTCTTGGTAATATTCTCGTCTTTTTCGAGGAGTGTACCGTCGGTATTCTGCCACGTTACTGTGTAGGTTAATGGGG
>DBXL01000132.1:1019-1154 GCA_002309275.1 Ruminococcaceae bacterium UBA1213
TCAATGCGTGCATAGGTCTTGTCTGTTTTCGTGCTGTCGTATGTCGTTCCCTGACCGCCGACAAGAGATGTACAACCGTCGAACATATAATCGGAATCGGTTACTTTACCGGTATTCCAGCCGTTGCCAACTATG
>DBXL01000132.1:1250-1431 GCA_002309275.1 Ruminococcaceae bacterium UBA1213
CACTTGTTTTCGCACCGTCTTCGGTGGTTACTTCAGTTACATAGCCTGTGGCGAAATACCACGAGGCTTTGATGAGTTCGTCAGGTGATGCGGTATCGGCACCACTGGCGAAGTAGATGTCATAGGCTTCGGCCTCGATTGCACCAGAATTGGGGATAGTGCCGAAGAATGTCAGCTTGTA
>DBXL01000132.1:1475-3640 GCA_002309275.1 Ruminococcaceae bacterium UBA1213
CTGCCCTGTGCAATAATATTTTCGCTCGCATGAGCGGTAATGTTTGTGCCGACAATATCGGCAACGGGTGTCATGACTGCCGTGCCTGCTGTGAGTGCAACCGCCAACGCACACGCCAATGCACGGGACAGCCATTTCTTTTTGAGTTTTCTCATAGAAATTCCTCCTGTATCTAAAAATATTTGGTAGAATATATTATAGCATATTTTTTCCTGAATTGCAACAGAAAATTAAAAACAGCAGACACGTTTTTGGGGAGTGTCTGCCGAAAATTATTGTAGAAAAAGCCGAACCATTCAGCATTGAACATACTTTGAATAGTTCGACTTTGATATTAAATGTCAACAGAATATAAAAATGATATTTTGGATTACCCTCCATAAACTTCGAACCACTGTTATTCCATTTTGATAAAATCATTCTGCGTTATTGTTGATTACAGTTATGACTCTTTCAATAGAAATTTCAAGGTCATCGGAAATCTGTTCCGGTGATTTTCCTTTTTTATACATTCTGATGATTATTTCAGCTTCTTTTTTTTCTTCGCCTTCCGCTCTACCTTCCGCTCTGCCTTCTGCTCTGCCTTTTGCTTCACCTTCACGCCTTGCACTTCCCAATGCAGATGCTTCATCGTGCAGTAACCTTTCACGATAATACGCTTCCTGACGGACTTGTTGATCGGCACTTAGATGTCTGAGCATTACAATCGTGTCCTGAACTTCGGGAATAGTTGTTGATTGTTGGATTGCCATAAGATCACCCTCCGTTTCTGCATTTATCAGATTCAGCCAATCTTCCATACGCTTGTTTTTTCTGTATTTGCCAACTTTTTTGAGTTCAAAGAAATGTATTGCAAATTTATCTGTCAGCAATTCTTTTCTTTCACTTTCCAGAATTTTGAAATTGGAATGATAATCTTCACATTCAAAGAGATTAAAATTAATGATGTTGATACATATTGTCTGCTTTAACTCGGTGTACTCGTCACCTGCAAGGAGTTCCTCACTGTAAAGTTTTGACCAGTAAAACAATGTTCTTTCCTTGAAAAAGCTCTCTTTGTTCACTTGCAATTCAATGTTTATGATCCTACCGTCAACGTCCATTTTCAAATCAAGGCGGCTGAATTTCTGTTCAAGATATTCGGGTGTCAGTTCAACATTGTTGATATAGATTTTTTTGATGCTTTTACGGGGAATTTCGAGCAAGTCCGAAATAAATGCGGCAATTATTTTTTCGTTTTTCTCATTTCCGAAAACACGCTTGAAAATAACATCCAATTTCAGTTTCACTATTTTTTCATCTTTATTCATGGGTATCACGCTCCATTCGTTACTAAAATTATATCATACAGGTCAAAAAAATCAAGTTCTTTTTCATCAGTAATGCCAAGCAGATTTTTCAGAACTGTACTGTTTTCATACAAGTATATATCATATTTACTCATAATACTGCCTTTCTGTGCTTTTGATACAATGCCGAAATGACCTGTTCTTCATTTATTTCTCCATTTACCCATTTCAAATAAAGCTGTTTTGTTTTTTCCGAAACAGGTACACCTTCAATACTACCAATAGCAGATGCAATTTTCATAGCTCTCTTTCTTTTCTGTACATCATTCGATAACATTCAAGTCACTCCCAAATATTTTCTGCTTTTATTTTATCCTATCAGAATAAATTAGTCAATCAAAATGGCAAAATTCAGTCATACAACTTTCTGCTTTTTTGTATGTCTGAATTTTGCCGTTTTTTTATATTTCAGCGTCAAGCGTTGTGCCGTCTTTGAAATATATCTGAATCATATTTTTCGATACTACTTTGATGTAGTATATAAGCTGTCTTACGATTATGTCATCATAGGGGACAGGGTGATTTTTCAACCCCTCGATAATAGCTGATATTTGTTCAAGATTTTCCGATGATTTTTCCCATTTGGATTTCTCTTTTTCTATTTCGGCAAGTTCATCTTCTAATCTATGTATCTCGCTCATCAGACTTTCAAACTGTTCGTCAAATTCTCCTGTGTCAGCCTGTTCTATGTCTATGCTTGTAAGGCTGTCGAATTTCTTTTGAAGTTCTTTCAGTCTGTTCTGCTTGGCAAGTACACTTTCGGTATCTTGTGAAGCATGATAGCTTTGGATATGCCGAATGATTTTTTCGGGTGAT
>DBXL01000212.1:0-1487 GCA_002309275.1 Ruminococcaceae bacterium UBA1213
TGCCGTAACGCTGTAATTTTACCTGACCGATACCGTATATCTTTAACATATCAGCATCATTTTTCGGGCGGTATATTGCCATTTCCCTGAGTGTCCTGTCGTTCACAACGGAATATGCAGGCACTCCCCAGCGTTTGGCAAGCTGTGAACGTGTCTTTTCAAGCACTGCAAGCAGTTCTTTATCTATTGCAGGCACTTTCACCTGCTTTATCTGTTCCTCACTGAGTTTCATGCAGTAACTGCATTTATTGCACGGCGGTATATATGCCTCTCCAAAGTAATTCAATATCCTTTTTCTTAAACACGTTGTCTTTGACGTGGAATAAAACGTCATCAATTTCAGCTTTTCCAGCTTTATCTCTATATGCTTCCTCACTTCCTCAGCGTCAAGAAATTCATTTTCCTCACTCTTGTTGATAAGATATTCATTTATTCTCACATCTCGCCCGCTGTATAAAAGGATACATTCAGACGGCTCTCCGTCACGCCCTGCACGTCCTGCCTGCTGATAGTAGTCCTCTATGTTGGCAGGCATATTATAATGCATCACATATCTTACATCGGGCTTATCTATGCCCATGCCAAACGCATTGGTCGCCACTATCACTTTCGCCTTGTCATAGATAAACTGATTTTGATTAAAAGACCTCTCGCTGTCCTCCAAGCCTGCATGATACGGCAAGGCTGATATGCCATTATCCTGCAATTCCTCTGCAAGTTCATCTACATATTTTCTTGTAAGGCAATAGATAATCCCTGACTGATTTTCATGTGCCTTCACATAGTCAAGCACAAATTTACTTTTGTCAATAGGACTGTACAGTCCGAAATATAAATTTTCCCTGTCAAATCCAAGCGACATGGAAAAAGGTTCTCTCAAATGCAGATTTTTCACAATATCAGACTTTACCATTTTAGTAGCCGTTGCAGTAAATGCCGCCAAAACAGGTCTTTTCGGTAATTTTGCGATAAATTCGGCTATCTGCATATAACTCGGTCTGAAATCATGTCCCCATTGAGATATACAATGTGCCTCGTCAACGGCAATCAGCGGTATATTCTGACTGCACGCAAAGTCTATAAAACTCGGCATTTCGAGCCTTTCGGGTGCAACGTATATAATTTTATACATACCGCTTTTTGCATTGGCAACAGCCTTTTCCATTTGACGAGGTGTAAGAGAACTGTTTAAATATGCCCCTCTTATGCCCATTGAAATAAGTGTTCTTACCTGGTCCTGCATAAGTGATATTAACGGAGAAATCACAAGCGTTATGCCCTCCATGCAGAGTGCGGGTATCTGATAGCAAAGGGATTTTCCTGCCCCTGTCGGCATGACGGCAAGAGTGTCCCTGCCTGAAAGCAGAGCGTTTATAATTTCCTCCTGACCTTTTCGGAAAGATGTATAACCATAATAATTTTTCAGTATGCCGTAAATATCAGCCAAGAAACTCCCCCCCTTTTCAAACAAAATCATTGCACATTGC
>DBXL01000212.1:1508-2667 GCA_002309275.1 Ruminococcaceae bacterium UBA1213
ATTGCTCATTGCTTTCTGTGCATTTCCTCATGGTCGGCTTTTACAGCGTCATGTATCTGCACGCAGTTCCAAAGGGAATTCGTCGGAGTCATAATAGCTTTCAAGTCAACCCTGACATTATGCTTTTTCAGAGAACGCAGAAGTCCGTCAACATCATTTCTCGTAAAGCCTGCCATGATAAGCATTTCATCTTCAAAAGTTTCGGTTGCTTCCCCCTCTATTACCTGAAAGCCCTGCACATCTGCCAAATATCCCAATACCTGATTAAAGTCCTTTTTATCCACAACTTTAATTCCCGTTTTCAAAGGCATTACCGCTCTTTTCACAAGCGGAAGCCTGTTTTCATCAAAATTAAAAAGCAAAACTGTCTTTTTCATAAATTATCTCCCTTATATTAGAGTGGGGCTTGGAGAGTGGAGAGTGGAGTTATAATGACCTCCGCATTACTCTCAAAATCCACTATCTTCAATATAAATTCGTTTTCAGAAAGGGGTAAGAGTTCAAAAATGCTTCACTCTCCACTCTTCACACTCCACTCTGAAATTCAGTCTGTGTCGAGTTTGAGGACTGCCATGAAAGCCTCCTGAGGTACTTCGACTGTGCCTAACTGACGCATACGTTTTTTACCCTCTTTCTGCTTTTCAAGCAGTTTCTTTTTACGGGTAATATCACCGCCGTAACACTTCGCAAGCACGTCTTTTCGCATTGCCTTTACAGTTTCTCTTGCAATTATCTTTCCACCTATGCAAGCCTGTATCGGCACTTCAAAAAGCTGTCTGGGAATTTTCTCTTTCAGCTTCTCCGCCATTTTCCTTGCACGGCTGTATGCTTTATCGGCATGGATAATAAATGACAATGCGTCAACCACTTCGCCATTCAGCATTATATCCAGCTTGACAAGCTTGGATTCTTCATAGCCTGCTACTTCGTAGTCAAATGACGCATAGCCCCTTGTACGTGATTTGAGGGTGTCGAAAAAGTCATACACTATCTCCGCCAACGGCAGAATATAATGTATATCCACCCTGTCAGCATCAATATATTTCATGTCTTTGAAAACGCCTCGCCTGTCCTGACACAATTCCATGATATTTCCGACATACTCTGACGGTGAGTATATATGTGCTTCTGTCACAGGTTCTTCCGCCTTTGCAATCTG
>DBXL01000212.1:2743-17135 GCA_002309275.1 Ruminococcaceae bacterium UBA1213
GTTATCAAATCAAGACTGTATTCCCTTTCAAGACGTTCCTGTATAATCTCCATGTGCAGAAGTCCCAGAAATCCGCATCGGAAACCGAATCCCAGTGCGACAGATGTTTCAGGCTCAAATGACAGGGCAGCGTCATTGAGTTCCAGTTTTTCAAGAGCTTCACGCAAATCGGGATATTTGGCACCGTCAGCAGGATATATTCCGCAAAATACCATAGGCTGTACAGCACGGTAGCCGGGCAAAGGCTCTTTTGCAGGATTGTCGGCAAGAGTTACTGTATCACCCACTCTTGCGTCACTGACTGTTTTTATAGACGCTGCTATATATCCGACTTCACCCGCATATAAGGCACTTGTCGGCTCAAGGCTCGTTGCACGCATGAATCCACATTCCACTACATTGAATTCCGAACCCGTTGCCATGAGTTTTATTGTATCGCCTACTTTCAGACTGCCCTCTTTTACCCTGACATATATAATAACTCCCTTATAGCTGTCATAATAGGAATCAAATATGAGAGCCTGCAAAGGTTTGGTATCATCTCCATCGGGTGAAGGTATGAGTTCGACTATCTGTTCCATGACATCATGTATGTTAATTCCCACTTTTGCGGATATGCAGGGAGCATCTTCCGCAGGCAAGCCTATTACATCTTCAATTTCTTTTTTAACCCTGTCGGGATCGGCACTCGGCAGGTCTATTTTATTGATGACAGGCACAATTTCAAGTCCTGCATCCAATGCAAGATAGGTATTGGCAAGCGTCTGGGCTTCAATGCCCTGAGAAGCGTCAACAACCAGCACTGCCCCCTCACAAGCTGCCAGTGAGCGTGATACCTCATAGTTGAAGTCAACGTGTCCGGGGGTGTCTATCAGATTGAAAATATATTCTTCTCCGTCATCTGCATGATATACAAGCGTGACGGCATGGGCTTTGATGGTGATACCCCTTTCACGCTCCAAATCCATATTATCAAGCAATTGGTCTTCCATATCCCTTATGGCAACGGATTGAGTCTGCTCCAGAATTCTGTCTGCAAGGGTAGATTTGCCATGGTCTATATGGGCGATGATACTGAAATTTCTGATTTTGCTTTTATCCAATTCTTTCACCTGCTTTAATTTATTCATTTTATTATATCACATACAAAGCATATTTGTAAATCACTTTGAAAGAAAAAAGCTGTCTGACATAAAACCCGTCAGACAGCCTTGTTTTTTTTTTAGCCCTCTTTTGCAATCTGTATCGCTCTTTCAACACTGTATGCTGAAATGCACGCATCATTTGTTTCATATTTCAGAGCTTTCTTTTCAGTGTCTATGTACTCATCAAGCTCATCTTTTTTCATCTCATAAACAAGGTCCAGTTTATCGAGATAATCCGTTTCGCCTTCTTTTGCATCTTCGGAATATTTGATTTTCTTTGCAAGGTCGCTTACAGATTCTGTATAAATAAAATAAAGTGTATCATTCAATGTAGTGACGGCTGCCTGATTAGCTTTGTTGTCCTTGATAGCCTTTTTGAGTTCATCACTCAGACTTGACTCATCAAATTTTGTTTTAAGCATTTTCTCACTGCTGCTCGGAACGCTCTCTACACTGAAGTCTTTTTTATACTGCTCCTCAATGTCAGCAGTCTTTTTCTTATCATTGTTAATCATGTTGCGGTATTTATTGAAATTGGCAATCGTTTTTTCTTTTGTTTCGCCGTCTATGTCAACGGAATTTCCATTTTCATCAGTTGTTTTGAGTGAGTATGGTATATAGTAATAGGAAATATAATTCTCTGTATAGTATTTCTGCACCTCTTCATCAGAAAGGGCTTTTTCGCCGTCCTTGCCGTAAAGATTTTTGAACAGCTCCTGATACAGATAATTATACCTTGCCACGCACTCGCCAAAGCTTTCTTCAGAAACACCCAGCTTTTCATAAAATGCCGTTGCTTCCTCGCTGCCTTTATAATAATACTGTACATACATATTGGCTGTCAAGTTTATCTGCTCGTCATCAATGACAATGTTCTTATCCTTGACAAGCTTCTCAACTGTGAGCAGTGACAGACACTTATCCTTTGCTTCATCAAATATCCAGTCAACAGCATTTTTTTCTTCCACTTTTTCCTTTTTGATGTCCATAAGCTGAACATCAAAATCTTCATTATCCTTGTTGGCTTCCTGAATTTTGCTTACAGCCTCATTATAGCTCTGATAAGTATTGTATATCCAGCTTCCTGCGGATATTTCAGCTATATCTGTTTTATAGCTCCATTTTCCCGGTCCAATCGTGCAGCTTGCTGCCGAACACGCCAAAACGGCGGTAAGTGCAAGTGCAGAAATTTTTTTACCTATATTTTTCATAAATTTTTCTTCCTTTCAGAAAATAATTTGCATACAAAAGATATTATATAACAAATGTTTTATAAAGTCCATAATTTTTTTAAAAATTTTTTTATTTTCCAAAATTCATGCCGAAAATTTCGTTGAAAAGCCCTGTCACTGTATCGCATTTTCTTACTGCGACAGATATATACGGTTTTTCACCTGCATGAAGAATGGCTCTGCCCTGAAGTTTTCCCACAATATCCCCGACTGCCTGTGACTTTATCTGATGGACATATATATTCAAATGGTCTGTAACCTGCCTTATTTCATATATACCCATTTTTTTAGCCCTGCTTCTCAGCAGTGCCACGTTCACAAGACCATTGACAGACTGCGGTACATCTCCGAAACGGTCTGCCAGCTCGTCTATGACATCACTTGCCTCATCTGCATTTCTTATATCGGCAATTTTCCTGTATATTTCCAATCGTCTGTTGAGATTGCTGATATAATCATCAGGTATATATGCCTCTATCTGCACGTCTAAAAGACATTCCATGTCAATGTCCTCCGGAATTTCTCCCTTTGCCTCGCTCACTGCCTGATTGAGAAGTTTCATATACATATCATAGCCGACATCCGCCATATGCCCATGCTGTTTGGCACCCAAAAGATTTCCTGCACCCCTCAATTCAAGGTCACGCATGGCAATTTTAAAGCCTGAACCAAACTCCGTAAATTCTTTTATAGCGTCAAGTCTTTTCTGAGAAATCTCACTTAAAATCTTATCCTGTCTGAACGTCAGATACGCATAGGCACGCCTTGTGGAACGCCCTACACGTCCCCTTATCTGATGAAGCTGGGAAAGTCCCATTCTGTCCGCATTTTCTATAATAAGCGTGTTGGCATTGGGAATATCCACACCTGTTTCAATAATCGTCGTGCTGACAAGCACATTGATTTCCTGTTCAAGCATCTGCCTCCACACTTCCGAAAGCTGACTTTCCGTCATTTTTCCGTGACCGTATGCAACTTTTGCTTCAGGAATATCCTCTGCAATTTTCTTTGCCTTCAGGTCTATGCCCTCAACGGAATTATATAAATAAAACACCTGTCCCCCACGTCTTAATTCTCGCCTTATCGCCTCATTTATCACGTTTTCATCATATTCCAGCACATATGTCTGTATAGGGTGCCTGTCCTGCGGGGCTTCTTCCAATGTTGACATATCCCTGATACCCGACATTGACATATTTAACGTTCTTGGAATAGGCGTTGCAGAAAGCGTTAAAACATCTACATTTTTACACATCTTTTTAAATTTCTCTTTCTGTGCCACTCCGAAACGCTGTTCCTCGTCTATTATCACAAGCCCCAAATCCCTGAATTCCACATCTTTGGATATAAGCCTGTGAGTGCCTATGATAAAATCAATTTCACCGCTTTTAAGCTTGGTTATAATTTTACTCTGCTGAGAGGGCGTTCTGAATCTTGAAAGCAGTTCTATATTGACGGGAAAGCCCTCAAATCTTCGCAAAGCCGTCTGATAGTGCTGCCATGCAAGAATGGTTGTAGGCACAAGCAATATACACTGTTTGGACTCCGTTACACATTTAAATGCTGCTCTCAGTGCAACTTCCGTCTTTCCAAAGCCGACATCTCCGCATAAAAGTCTGTCCATAGGTGCTGTACTTTCCATATCGTGTTTAATTTCAGCCGTTGCTCTTTTCTGGTCTTCCGTGTCCTCATACTCGAACTTACATTCAAAATCCCTTTGCCATTCCCTGTCCTCTCCGAATGCATAGCCCTTTGCTTTCATTCTCTCCGCATACAGCTTTATTAATTCATCGGCTATGTCTTTAACAGCCTTTCTGACACGGTTTTTGGCTTTCTGCCACTCCGTTCCGCCAAGCCTGCTTAATTTCACTTCCGCTTCATCTCTCGGACCTATGTATTTTGAAACCAAGTCAAGCTGTGTTACAGGCACATAAAGCATATCTCCCCTTGCATAGCGTATGGTGATATAATCCTTTACAACATTTTCATATTCCCTTTTCTGTATGCCCTCAAATTTTCCCACGCCATGCACCGAATGTACGACATAATCCCCCACAGACAATTCTGCCAGACTGAATACAGCCTTGCCTTTTGCAGAAGAAGTTTTCTTTCTCTTTGAAGACACGCTTACCTGTGAATGTGTGATAAGCACGAAATTGACTGACGGATACTCAAAACCTGCCGAAAGATTTCCACCCGAAATATATATTCCATCACTTTCAATCACATCATTTTCTCTCAGAAAGCCGACGTGATACCCTCTCTCAAGCATATCTTTATAGATATTTTCCGCAAATTTCTCCGTACCTGCAAGCACAACAATTTTTTTGCCTTTGGGCTTCATAGCGTCTATATCTTCACACAAAACATTCAATGAACCGCTCCATGCAGATGTCTGCTTGACGTTGAAATTGACAAGCTCTTTCAAAGGCAGTTCACAAGTACCTCTTGCATAGTTGTCTATCAAAAAAGTCTTTCTCTTTAAAAGCTCCGTCAAAATATCTGTCCAGTCAAATGTAAATTTATCAAGTCCCTTGCATAAAATGCCGTCAGTGAAATAGTCCTTTATATCCTCATTCCACTGCCATACAGTCGCCTTCATTCTCTCTTTATGCTTGGGCATTTCCGACACAAATACAAACGTATCTTTTGAAAGATAGTCAAACAAACTCTCCGCCTTTTCATATACAAGCGAATAAAATTTATCTATGCCTGCAAGCCTTCCGCCATTTCTTAAAATCTCCGCTTCCCTTAGCAAAACCGTCTTTGCCTCAAATGACGCTTTTCCTCTGAGAGAGTTTGACTTTTTTTCAATCTTTCCTGCAAGCTCCTCTGCATTGTCAAATATTATCTCGCTTGACGGCGTTATGACAAATTCGTCAAGCTGTTCTGTACGTCTTTGCGTTTCGAGGTCAAAGGAAGATACCGTGTCGATTTCATCGCCCCAGAACTCCACTCTGCAAGGCTGACTTGCTGACGGCATGAAAAAATCCAGTATTCCGCCCCTTACGGCAAATTGTCCTGTGCCGTCAACCTGCTCAACTCTCACATAACCGCCTGCCAGAAGTGCCTCTGTCATTTTTTCAGGCGATATTTCCGCCCCCGACTTCACTTTCACAGATGACTTTTCCAGCACCTTTTTCGGCATGGTATATTGTAAAGCACCGTCTGCACACGCAATAATCACTTTATACTGTCCTGTCATAAAGCCGTATAAAGCCCCTATTCTCTGATGTTCAAACTCCCTTGAAACGCCCTCTATCTCACGGAATGTAAAATCCCTTGACGGATAGAAAACCGCACTTGTACCCATAGCTTTCAAGTCTGAGCATATTTTTTGTGCTTCCGCCTCGTCAGACGCAAGCAGAAGTGCATTTTTATCACTATTCACTACCATACTATGCACAAGATGAGCCTTATGCACAGCAGAAAGTCCTGTTGCCATACAAGGAAATCTGCCTTTTAAAACAGCATTTTCCAATACTTTATATTCTTCGGTTTCCCTGAAAACATTATCCAAAAATCTCATAGATTACTCCTAAAAATTACTGTTCGATAACTGTAAAAAATTTTCCTATTGTTCCCTTTATTTCAGAACATTTGATTAAAAAAAGTCCGCAATGTCTGTACCATTCGGGAATATTTCCCCCGAAACTGCAAAAAGCAGGCGGGCTTAACTTCAAAACATTTCCCCATTCATCTTGAATACACTCTATTTTTCCTCTGCCAAACATCTCTTTATCCAAACAAATTTCATAGCATTTTTCATTTCCGATTGTCAAAATACAAATATTAACCGCCTTATAATAAATTTTGCCGTTTATTATTTTGGTTTTATCGCTTGAATTAAGATAGCTTTCATATTTTATATCAAGGTCACTTTTTTGGCTTGTCACGTTCTACCCACCAATCTCAAAAAATCCTCAAGCAATCATTGCACATTGCACACTGCACATTGCTAATTGAAAAGGTTCATTGCCTTATCAATATTGCCTGCAATTATTTTTTCAACTGCGTCACAAGCATTGCTTGCCGTTTCGTCAAGCAGTTTTCTTTCACTCTGCGTGAAATTCGACAATACCCAATCTGCCAAATCCCATTGTTCAGGCTTATGTCCCACACCTATTTTGATTCTCGGAAATTGGTCACTGCCTGAAAGATAAATAATATTTTTCATGCCGTTATGACCGCCGTCACTGCCCTTTCGCCTGATACGCATTTTCCCTATGTCAAGTGATATGTCGTCAAATATGATAATCACCTTTTCGGGCGGTACTTTGAAAAAATTCATTGCCTCAACAACCGCCTGACCGCTGTTATTCATGTATGTTGACGGCTTCATAATCAATACTTTCTTGTCTGCAATAACCGCCGTATTGCAAAGTGATTTGTATTTTATCCTGTCAAGACGTATATCAAGCTTTTCCGCAAGCGTGTCAACAGTGATAAAGCCTGCATTGTGCCTTGTATTTTCATATTTTCTGTCAGGGTTGCCAAGCCCTGCCACTATATATTCCACTCCGCTCAAATTTTCCTTTTTCCTGAAAAACACATTCCTCTCCCCCAAATCCGTAATAGTAAAACAATAGCATAAATCAACCGTTTTGTCAATTTTGAAATGCACAAAAAACCGCTGTCTGTACAGCGGTTTTTCATATTCAAATATCAATCGTACTGCCTGCCGAAATATAGTGCAGGTCTTTCATGTATGTTTTCATAAATTCATACTGTGATACGCCCGTACAGTGACAAGTATAAAAGCTTGTATCATATTCATCAAGCCTTTCTGCATAGCTTTTTAAAGCGTCATCAAGAGGAAGCTTTGAAAAGTGAAATCCCCCTATCAGCACATCAGGCTTAAACCACTCCGCTATATTCATAATTCCTTTATGGGAACAGCCACTTATTAAAATTCTTTTGCCGGTTTCCTCTATGAGAAGATAGTGTTCATGGCGGAAATCATCAGGCAAAAATTCGCCGTTCTGCACCATGCTCAACCCGAAACTCCCAAGTTCATACGGCTTTTTCCTGTCATTGCATGAATACAATGTAAGACCATCTGCTATTTGAAAAACATCATCTGTAAAAATAAGCCTGTCATTGTCTTTCAAAGATATATCCATACCAATATATTTCGTGCCGTTATAGTGCGGTTCAAACGCATATTGATTTAAATAAACGCTTGCTTTTTGATTGATTTCCAGAAATCTCGCAAGCCCTCCGCTATGGTCATAGTGTCCGTGAGAAAGTACCGCTGTATCAATTTCCGACAAGTCCAAATCAAGTTTTTTGGCATTTTCCTCAAATAAATCCGTCTGCCCCATGTCAAAGAGAATGTTATATTTATCCGTCTGTATATAAAGTGATAAGCCGTGTTCACAGCGGATATTTTCACTTGAAGAAGTATTCTCGGTAAGTGCAGTTATTTTCATAATTTACCTCGCCATGTCAAATACAACTATGTCATATACGAGTCCACCGCATATTGCATAGAATGTCACTGCTCCGCATATCAATGCACCGCATATTCTCTGCCATTCCTTTGCATTCTCACGCATTAAACGCTGTACTGCCCAGCCTGTAAAATATGCCCCCGTCACTATCAGCGGAACGGCATATCGGATATTCTGTGTGCAGACGTGGGCGAATTTCAGACAGAATACATAATAGGATATAAATATCACTCCGTAGAGAATACCCAAAAATACCTTCATAGGCATATCAAGCTCTTTGCTTTTTTTGCAGAGGGCAAATATCATTGCCACAAAGCCTATAATGCCTATCACAACTGCCGACCAGAAAAGAAAATTACTGAAACCGCTTATATTCGGGAAACTTCTCACTGCAATTCCCTCATCAAACATAGATGTCTTGAAAAGTCCGACGAGAGGATTGAATTCATTATAGGGGGCTTCATAAATAGTAAATTGGTCTGCAACGTCTTTGAACTGATACAGACTGAAATCAAACAATCTCTGCCATACAGGGATATTTCCCACATACTGCTGAGAATCCTTTGAAAGCTGTAAAACATATCCGAAAGGCACGCCGTGACTGATATAATTTCTGAAAGACCACCATAAGCCCAGCGGGGCACATATGGCAAGAAATACAGCATATTGAGTAATATATTTTTTAATATTTCTGTTATCCCTGTCAAGCATATTTTTAATGAATGCATATATGAAAATGAATGCAACAGGCGGTGCAATCATCCAGACAGAGAGTTTTGTCATCATACCCAGACCTATGCAAAGGGCTGTAAAAATAATATGTTTCATTTTACGGTGCTTATACCAGTAAATTGTATTAAGCACTGCACCAAGCATGAATGTAATGGAAAGAATATCATTGTTAATACTGCCTGCCATGATATAGAATGTAGGACAAAGTGCCACGATTGCCGTTGCTGTGACAAGGGCAACTCCCCTTAACTTCAGCTGACGGAATATCTTATAAGAAAGTATCATGCAGAGAGTGGAATAAAAGAGAGTCAATATCTGTATATTTTCAAAAGCGTGTGCATACTCGATTTTAAGGAGCATTTGTATGCCTACCCAGCAAGCCGCTATGATATGATGAAGCGGAGGGTGATAAAACTGATAGACAGTCCTCACGTCAAAATCAGGGAGGGCTTTATTTTTGAAAAGATACTCAATATAGCCAATATGACCTTTTCCGACACCGAGTTTGGCAACATCATGCTGCATAGTCACCATAGGCACGGATATAATATAGCAGAGTCTGATGAGAAATCCTGCCGCCATAATAAGCAGTATCATATTTCGGACAGTAAGCCTGCCCTTTATGCCGAGATATACAAATACAGCGGTTATCACGCCCAAGCCTATATTGAGGAAATGATAAGCATACTCATTCTTAAAGTAAATGACTGTGAAAAAAATCGTTGCCGCAATCACTCCCGCACCCATGATGCCGAATGAAATCAATTTATTTTTCTTATCATCAGGCTTTTCACGCATGGTATAAAGACCTGCACATATACCCAGAACAATCACCCCAACAGACGGCACTATCAAAGAAATATAAGTCACGCCGTCACCGAGATTACTGCCTGTTGTGAGTGCTATGCAGAAAAAGCATAATAACGCTGCTGAAATAATCGGATGCTTATATATCAGCCTGAAAAGCGATATATAAAAAGGTTCACGCTTTACTTTCTTTTCAGGCTCTTTGTTATCGTTTTTATTCATTCCGCCATAAAGCATATTATCCCTTAACTTCGAGATTTTCGCAGAAAATCCTGTTTCAGCCATCAAAAAACCTCCTCACTATTTACTTTCATGGTATTCTTTTTCCGTATTGACATTCCATATATTTTCCTTTGAAGAAATATTATTAATAATATTATTGACCGTTTCAAAAGCCGTACACATGGAATGGTCTATATTATTATAACGGTGCTGACCGTTTCTGCCGACACAGTACAAATTGGGAATGGTATTGAGGTAGCCCCTTAAATCGTCCATGTGTTCATAAGTATCAAAATAGGCAGGATATGCTTTTTTAACTCTTTCAACATGGTAGTCAAGCACTTCACTCTCACTATCAATCAGTTTCATCTTGACCATTTCGCTTATGCCGAGCTTTCCGAAATCGTCATCACTCATTGACCACATTTCATCTCCCTCATTACAGAAATATTCCAAGCCTATCCAGACAGTATGTTCTATATCTTTGACAAGATACGGCGACCAGTTATTGTATATCTGAAAACGCCCCATTTTGACATTTCTGTCATGCACATATACCCAATCGTCAGGCACGATATTTCCAATGGTTTTCGTGTTGGTTTCATTTTTCAGATTCAGGTGCGGTACAAGTACGCCTACTGTCATATAATCCCTGTAAGGCAAGCCCTTTGCTATATCAAGATACTTTTCGGGTACGTCGTTCATGCCCTCCACCAAATCTTTCACAGGCATAGATGAAATGACAATATCCCCTTCAAAAGTCTGCTCTTTTCCGTCTTTGGAATAAATAACGCCTGTAAGCCTGTTATCGCTGTTTTTAAGTATCTTTATAACTTTGGCATTTTTGATGATTTTACCGCCCATTTTCTCCAATTCACCAGCGGTTATCTCCCAAAGCTGTCCAGGTCCCAATTTGGGATAGGAAAATTCCTCTATTAAAGAAGTTTCCACTTTACGATTTTTCTTATGGAAAGCCTTTCCGAACATATCTTTTAAAATTGCTTTAATAGATAAGCCTTTTACTCTCTGAGCACCCCATTCGGGAGAAATCTCACTGGGGTGTCTGCCCCAGAGATTCTGTGTATAGTTCTCAAAAAACATGGAGTATAATTTCTTTCCGAATCTGTTGATATAGAAATCTTCCAGTGAATTTTCCTTTTTCTTGAACATGGCACTTTTCATGTAACTGCACCCTGCCACCATTGTTGTACCGAATCCCATATTTTTAATTGTTTCAAACTTCATTGAAATCGGATAATCAAAAAATTTATTATTAAAGAAAATTCTTGATAAGCGGTGCCTTTTCAGCATAACACGGTCTGTCTTTTCGGGATCGGGACCGCCCTCTTTGACGGCAGACTCCCTTTTCAAAATGACATCATCATACGGCATTGCCCCCTGTGTGGGAAGCATTTTTTCCCACCATTCATTTACTTCAGGCACTTTTGAAAAAAATCTGTGTCCGCCCATGTCCATTCTGTTGCCTTTATAATTTACCGTTCTCGAAATTCCTCCGAACATACCGCTTTCTTCAAAAACCGTCACTTCATAGTCCTTGGATTTTGACATTAATTCATAAGCGGCTGTCAGTCCTGCAGGTCCTGCCCCTATTATGATTACTTTCTGCATTTTTTCTCTCCTTTATTGTGCAAAATATATAAAAAAATTCGTTTTACAAAATAATTCCGTAATACATATTTTAATTCAAATGTCCCCAAAAGTCAACCATAACTGAAAGAAAATCCGGCGTTCAGTCATACAGCCGACCAAACGCCGTTTATTTTAAAAATCGATTTCTTTGATAAAGTCTGACGGAAGCATTGTGCGGGCTGACATGAAATCACGGCATTTATCTCCTGCAATTCCATGATAATAAACGGCATATACAGCGGCTTTCTCTGCACTGAATCCCTGTGCCAGAAGAGAGGACATCATGCCTGCAAGTACATCTCCGCTGCCGCCTTTTGCCATGCCATTGTTTCCCGTGAGATTGACATATACTTTTCCTTCAGGCGTTGCTATAATCGTGCCTGCACCCTTCAGCACCACTGTTACACGGTATTCCATTGCAAAGTCCTTTGCAACATCATATCTGTAAGCCTGAATTGTCTGCACATCACTGTCAATCAGTCTTGCCATTTCTCCGGGGTGGGGGGTGATTATCACAGGCGATGTTGCAAGGCGGAGTATATCAAGATTTCCATGTATGCAATTGAGTCCGTCTGCATCTATCACCATGGGCTTGGGGGAATTCTGTATCAGCATGGAAACAAGCTGCTTTGTATCGTTATTGACTCCCATTCCACAGCCTATCAGCATGGCACTTGCACTGTTTGACAATTCAAAAAATATTCTCTGATACTCCCTTGCACTGATTTTTCCGTCCTGCGTCTGCTCCAGAGGAAGAAATACACTTTCTGCCAGCCTTTGTGCCGCTATGTTATATATCGACCTCGGCACAGCCATTTTTAAAAGTCCCACTCCTGTACGCAAAGCCGCCTCACCTGCCAGCATTGCCGCACCTGCCATGCCATAGCTGCCGCACACGGCAAGAAGAGTACCGTTATTGCCTTTATGGGCAGACTTTTTTCTTTCCCTGACAGGCTCGCTTTTGATGAATTCATCTGTTGTTTTCATCATGTAAGCACAACTGTCAAGAACGTGTTTGGGTATGCCCACATCTGAAACAATGACCTTTCCGCAGTAATCGATTGACGGATATAAAACGTGCAAAGGCTTTAAAGCCGTAAATGACAATGTATAGTCTGCCCGGAAGCACTCCGAAATCACACTTCCGCTGTCGCAAAGAATTCCGCTCGGCACATCTACGGCTATTTTGACGGCTTTTTTATTCCGGTTTGCCAAATTGATTATCTCAGCCACATTTGTTTTAAAAATTCCTTTAAAACCTATGCCATATACGGCATCTATGATAATATCGGCATTTTTCACAGCTTCGGCAGGCTTTTCGACTTGCTCTGTAAAGTCATACAGGGCAACTTCACGGGGAAGTGTGCTGAAATGGTTTGACGCAAGCAGAGAGTGAGGCAATCCGTCCGCCATTATGACTGTTACATTATATCTGCCCGACAAAATCTCCGCTGTAACAAATCCGTCACCGCCGTTATTTCCCGTACCGCAGAGTATGCAGACATTTTTCAAATCCCTGTCTTTTAATATCTTCTCCGTAAAATCTGCAACATTTTTTCCTGCCCTCTCCATTAAAGTTGATACAGGCACTCCGTAGCTTGCAGACATCTCCTCCATATTTCTGATTTCACTGCTTTCAACGACTATCATTTTCAATCACACCTCAATTCAATATACTCTTTCGGCACAAATTCCGTCAGCCATACACCGTTCTCCGACAAATAAAATATATATCCGTCTTTGTACATATCCCCTGCCCTGACATTGAATATGACAGGCTTTCCATGCCTTGCACCCACTTTCAAAGCCGTTTCGGTATCCTTGGAAAGATGTACATACAGCCTTTTTCCGTGAAGAATTCCCTTTTCAAAAATGGAATCTGTATTTTTTTGTGCCGTTCCGTGAAAAAGTATCTCAGGAGGCTGTACCGCCTGCATATCCATTATAACATTAATGGAATGTCCCTGACTGGCACGAATTTTTTTACCGTCATNNGCTGATTTTATAACGCTGTTTTTCATCTTCCATGACGATTTCTTCAAGCAGTTCCCTGCTTAAAGTGAACTTTGAATTCTCATTCACCTTTTTGATAAGTTCATCAATATCCGCCCATGCACCGTATTTGTTTATATTCAATCCGATGATTTCAGGCTTGTGGCGTAATATTCTGCTTAAAAATTTGCTTAATTTCGTATTGTCCAAATCAGAACACCTCCATATAAAATATACTTATATTTTAGCACAAATAGTTTTATATTTCAATAAATAACAGGGCGGGGGAAACCCTTTTTTAAAAAAAAGGGTTATCCCCCGAACCCCTTTCCTAAAAAACTTGATTTATGTTATTGACATATTATACGGGTAATTTTATAATAAAATTATGATTACTAAAACAAAGGAGTCTTTTTATTATGAAAATTCTTGTAACAGGCGGTGCAGGCTATATCGGCAGTCATACTTGCGTTGAACTGCTCAATGAAGGCTATGAAGTGGTTGTGGTTGACAACTATTATAACAGTGTTCCCGAAGTACTCGACCGTGTGGAAAAAATCACAGGCAAATCCCTTGCCAAATATGAATGCGATATTCGTGACAGAGAGGGACTTGAAAAAATCTTTGCAGAAACAAAGCCTGATGCAGTAATACATTTTGCAGGCTTGAAAGCGGTAGGCGAATCCTCAAGACTTCCCCTGATGTACTATGACAACAATATTTATGGCAGTGTCGTTTTATTTGAAGTCATGGAGAAATTCAACTGCAAGAAAATTGTATTCAGCTCATCAGCGACAGTTTACGGCAATAACCCTATCCCTTATAAAGAAACCATGCCCACAGGTGATGTCAGCAATCCCTACGGCAGAACAAAACACTTTATCGAACAAATTTTAGGTGATGTCTATCAAGCAGACAATAACTGGAGTATATCCCTTTTGAGATACTTCAATCCCATAGGGGCACATGAAAGCGGTCTTATCGGAGAAGACCCCAACGGCATACCTAATAATCTCATGCCGTATATATCAAGAGTGGCAATAGGCAAGCTTCCCCAGCTTACTGTATTCGGCGGTGACTACGATACAAAAGACGGCACTTGTATTCGTGACTATATACACGTTGTTGACCTTGCAAAAGCACATCTTTGTGCAGTGGC
>DBXL01000013.1:0-6362 GCA_002309275.1 Ruminococcaceae bacterium UBA1213
AAAGGGAAAATTCCATTACAGAAAATACAGGCGAAAAGAATATTTCCAATTTGATATATATTTTCGGAAAGATGTATGAATACACGGATAATAGATTGATAAAGGCAAATATTTCAAAGCGTTATCTTCATGCATTGGTGAAGTTCAAAGCATGGAAGTATGATTTGAAGATTGACAAAAGAAAAATATTTTCCAATGCAGGCGGATTGGATAAAGTGCGTGCCTTCATTTTGCTGGTGAATACAAAATTTTACTGTAAATTATCGGAGAAATTAAAATGATAAAGGAATTTTTGAAATATCTGAGGGATTTGCCGAAAAGCATTTATTTCAATTACAGGTGTCTGCCGTTTGTGCAGGCAAAAAAATTGCCTGTTCGGGTGAAGTATGACACAAAATTTGGTATTCTTGATAAAAACAGCATTTGCATCAATGGCACCTGCAAAAGAAGTATGATAACTCTCGGCTACAGGGGCGGAAAATTTATTTCTGTCAATCGTGGATATATAAGTGTATCGGAAGGCAGACTTGTTTTCAACGGTACCTGCAATTTGGGAGAGGGTTTTGGAATTGCCGTTGAGGGCGGTGAACTGTCATTCGGAGAAAATTTCTATGCAAACAGAAATTTAATGATAGAATGTCAGAAAAAAATATCTTTTGGAAAAGATGTGCTTTTAGGCTGGAATGTGAGTGTGAGGGATACAGACGGTCATTCCATAAACGGCAGGTCTTTTAAAGAGAAAATTGAAGTCAAAAATCATGTATGGATAGCGTCAGATGTGACGGTTTTGAAAGGCAGTTTTATTACAGAGGATTCTGTAATTGCGTGTAAAAGTACGGTGTGCGGGCTGAAAATGCACAAAGAAAAATGTCTTGCAGGCGGAACGCCTGCAAAGGTCATCAAAGAGAATGTGGAGTGGACAGAATGAAAAAATGCTGTTTGATTCTGGCATATTTTGGAAAAATGCCAAATTACTTTCCGTTGTTTCTCAAAAGCTGTAAGACAAATTCTGAATTTGATTTTCTCATCTTTACAGATGACACAAATAAATATGATTATCCCGAAAATGCAAAAGTCATATACACGACCTTTAAAGAGATGAAAGACAAAATACAGGCAAAATTTGATTTTGAAATATCACTGAAAAATGCCTATAAAATATGTGATTACAGGGTATGTTTCGGATATGTCTTTGAAGATATGCTGAAAGACTATGAATATTGGGGGTACTGTGACAATGATTTGATTTTAGGCGACTTATCGGAATTCTTCATTGACGGCTATGATAAATTATTTTGTCTGGGGCATTTGATGATATTTAAGAATACATATGAAAATAATCGTCTTTTCATGTCAGGGGAATATAAAAAAGCATTCACGGCAGGCGAAAACGTGATATTTGATGAATGCTGGAATAACACGGAAAATATACATGATATATTTTTGAAAAATCATAAAAAGGTTTATGAAAGGGACTTGTCTGTGAATTTCAAAATTCTTTCAAATACATTTGTAAAGATAACATTTCAGCCGGAAAGCAGGGTATTTCTTGAAGATAAAACAGAATGTCTTTACACATGGGAGAACGGAAAAATTTATCGGTATTATATGAAAGACGGTCTGGTGAAAGAGGAATATTTATACATACATTTGCAGGAAAGAAAAATGAAATATCAACACGATTTGGGAAACGTTTATAAAATCGTGCCGAATTCATTTCTGCCTCTGGAAATGCCTGTAAGTGAAAAGACCTTTGCAAAAATCAGAAAAAAAGCGTTTCATCTGCATTTATTGCAGTATCACCTGAAGTGGAAAATTCGTGGATTGAAAAAACGCTTAAAGGGGGAGTGAATATCAAGCTATCGTTAAAATCCATTTATGCAGGGATAATGCTGATTTTGCTTTATCATGCAGTATTTGTGAAATTCCCGTTTCTGTACATACAAAGAATGATTGCGTTGACTTTATTGATTCTGATACTCCCGAAAGTGCGTTTCAGAAAAAAAGATATTACCATAACTGCACTTTTAGGGGCTTATGCAGTGTTTACACTCCTATCTGCACTGATGAATAAAGACAATTATATCTATACGCATACAGTTATAGGCGGTGCTTTTCATATACTCATTATATTTGAGATATTTCAGGTATTTCTCTATGTCCTTAAAGTCAGGGGAGCGGATTTTATCATAGAAATATTCCTGCTTTTATCATTTGTATATGTATTGTGCAATGATTTTTTGGCTGTATTTTATCCGCAGACATTCAGGCATGATTATCTTTTAGGAAATAAATTCATGGTGTCATACAAGCATATGGAATGGATAGTGCTGTACGGCATGGGAAAAAGAAAAAATATTTTTGTATTTCTGGTGATAACTGCCGTATCGCTGTATATCAGTGCAAAAGTGAATTGTATGACAGGGGCTGTCGGGATAGGCATACTTGCAGTATTCATTTTGCTCAAATCGGAAAAGCTTTTGCATAAAAGAATATTTTTTGTGGGGATAATGGGAGTTTCGGCAGGGTTTCCCTTTATATACGACTTTTTCACAGGGATATATCCGATACGATATTTTATTATCAATATTCTTCACAGAACGGCAGGCATGACAGGCAGAACCGTTATATTTGACTATTTACCGCTGATATTAAACAATCACTGGATTTTCGGATACGGCTATAATACAGCCTATGAAGTATGGATAGGTGCAACGGACTGGTATCCGAATGCACAGAACGGTTTCTGGAACTGTGTATGCGAGCAGGGAATTATATGTGCGGTGTTGCTTGTGATAATGGCGGTTTATGCGACAGGTATCAGAAATAATATAAAATTTTGTTATCCCCTGATGTGCGTTGTATATGTATATGCGATTTTAGGGGCAGTTGAAATAACAATGGATATAACATTTATAGCGTGGGTGATATTTTTGTATGCATTGAAAAGCGGTGAAAAAAATGATAAGCGTGATAATACCCGTTTACAACGGGGAAAAGTACATTTCAGAATGTATTGAAAGTGTTTTGAATCAGACTTGCGGGGACTTTGAAATAATTGTAATAAATGACGGTTCAACGGACAATACAGCGGAAATTTGCAAAAGATTTGATAAAATCAGATATTTTTATCAGGAAAACAGGGGCGTTTCAAAGGCAAGGGAAAAAGGCTTGCAAATGTCAAAAGGTGAGTTACTGACATTCATTGATAGTGACGATAAAGTGAAAGCAGATTTTTTGGAAACAATGCTTTCTGAAATGCGAAATTGTGATATAGTTTGTTGTAACTCGATTGATGAGGCTGAATTTAAAGAAGATATTTACATAAATGAAGATGAAATTCTGACGGACAAAGAACGTATTTATAAAGATTATTTTTCTTTAAAGAGATATACGACTTGTATATGGGGGAAGCTGTTTCAAAAGAGTATTCTGGAGAAAATTGAATTTCCTGAAATGGAGTATGCGGAAGATGTTTTTGTGGTACAGAGATACTTTGAAATATGCGGAAAAATCAGGCTTTTGAAATATGCAGGGTATTTCTACAGAGATAACGAACACGGAAAAATGCATGGATTTATGGGACTTCGTGAAAAATCAGATATGCTCAAATGCAGTTTATATATATGCGAAAAGTGCATGAAATACAGTGCAGTTTCCGTTGTGGCAAAAAGACATTTAACAGAAAGTTTATTTGATTTGCTGATTCATTTTGACGTGAAAAATGAAATCGTTGAAAAAGCATTTGCATTGTGTGAAAAACGTTCTTTGAAAGGCATGGTTTTATTTTTTTACAGGCATTTCAAATTAAAAAGAAAGGGCTTGAAAATCGGTATTTATACTTTTCAGGACTATGAAAACTATGGGAACAGACTGCAAAATTATGCGGTGCATTATATTTTTTCACAATATGGAAATGTGTATAATTTTGGAAAGAGTTTTTTTAATTTCAAATATTTTATCTGGAAATTAACAAATGGTAAAATTGGGGAGATTTTTAAAAAGAAAAATTACAGAGTGTATAAATTGGCGGATTTCAGCCGTAGAATGAAATACAGCCTTAAAAAAGCCGATATTCATATTTACGGAAGTGACCAGATATTCAACCCATATTATTCAGGTGAATTTTTGATAACCCCCTGCACAAAAAATAATATTGCCTTTTGTGCAAGTTTCGGGATAAGTGAGATTCCGAAAGAATATGAAACTATGTTTCGTGAGGGCTTGTCAAAATTTGATGTTGTATCATTCAGGGAAAAACGGGGGGCGGAAATTTATTTTGAAATGACGGGGAAGAATGGGGAAATTTTACTTGAACCCACCATGTATGTGCCGAAAGAACATTGGCGGAGTTTGGAAAAATGTCCGAAAGGCTTTGAAAATAAAAAGTATGTGTTCGAGTATTTCATAGATGAAAATAATCAGCAATGGAGTATTGAAGAATTTCTGTATCTGATAGACCATGCAGAAAAAGTTGTAACAAATTCCTATCACGCTTGTGTATTTGCAATTATATTCGGCAAGCCGTTTGTTTTAAAGAAACGTGAGGGAATTTCCATGCAGTCGAGGTTTGACACGCTTTTACAGAAAGTTCAGAGCGGAATTGATTTTGAGATTGAAAGGCGAAAAATTGATAAATTTATCCTGTCGGTATTGGGAGATATGATATGAGAAGAAAAAACGCTTTAAGAAATATGCTTTTCGGAGTGATACTGAAAGTTTATCAAGTAATAGTGCCGTTTTTTCTGAGGACAGCATTGATATATTTCATGGGCATGGAATATGTCGGCTTGAACAGCCTGTTCACGTCAGTTTTACAAGTGCTGAATTTAGCAGAATTGGGTGTAGGAAGTGCCATGATTTTCAGTACATACAAGCCCCTTGCGGAAAATGACACGGAAAAAATTGGTGCATTGATGGCTTTATACAGGCATTATTATAGAATCATCGGCGGAGTGATAGCGGTTGCAGGAATTTTTTTGACTCCATTTGTGCCGTTTCTGATAAAGGGAGATGTTCCCGAAAATATCAATATATATATCCTGTATTTGCTGAATTTAGGTGCAACAGTGCTTTCATACCGGCTTTTTGCATATAAAAGCAGTATTTTGCAGGCATCTCAAAGAAATGACGTGATAAGCAAAATTACAATTTTAACGAATACTTTGCAATATGCACTGCAATTTTTTGCAGTCTGTGTTTTAAAAGACTATTATCTGTATGTGATAATTTTATTGGTATTTCAGGCATTGACGAATATCATAACAGCAGTAGTGGCAGATAAACTTTATCCGCATTACAAGCCGAAAGGACAGCTTGACGAAGTGACAATTAAAAGTATCAATCAGCGTATCAAAGATTTGTTCACGGCAAAATTAGGTTATGTAACGGTGAATTTTGCGGATAATATCGTCATATCTGCATTTATGGGCTTGACAGTTTTAGGCGTATATCAGAATTATTATTTTATCATGTCGGCAGTCATGGGTTTTGTAATGATAATATACAATGCCTGTACAGCGGGTATCGGCAACAGTCTTATCACCGAAACAAAAGAAAAGAATTTCAGTGACTTGCAGACACTTACTTTTATCATATGCTGGCTGTCGGGGTGGTGCAGTGCGTGTTTTATAGGACTGTATCAGCCCTTTATGGAAATCTGGACAGGCAATATGCTTGGCTATGGCGAAATTATACTATTTGGCATATATTTTTATGTCTATGAAGTCAATCAGCTTTTGAATACATATAAAGATGCATCGGGAATATGGCATAAGGACCGTTTCAGACCTTTAACGGTATCGGCAGTCAATTTATGTTTGAATTTGCTGACGGTGAATTTCTGGGGCATATACGGTGTACTGCTTTCAACGATAGTTTCAACAGTACTAATCGGGATAAATTGGCTTTTGCGGAATTTGTTTGAAAGTATTTTTGAAATTGCCATGCTGAAAGGGTATGTGAAAAAGCTGATTTTTTATACAGCGGTTTCAATATGTGTGTGCATGGTGACGGCTTGTATAGGTGAATTCACGGCAAATTTCATTTTAAAAGTGGCAATATGTTTTATTGTTCCCAATACATTATTTTACTTAATGTATAGAAAAGAAGATGAATTTACAAAAAGTAAAAAAATAATCGGCAGATAAAGAATTTCTGCCGATAAAAGATGGGGTGCAGGGGACATAGTCCCTTGCCGGATTCCAAAGGCAGAGCCTTTGGTGGGGTTTGGGGCAAAGCCCCAATATTCAGGAAATTTCCGCCTGAGCGGGAAGTCGGAGAGAAGTGCCGATAAACTGCACGTCAATGAAATCATTCATATTGTGGCGGACAATATAGTCTATATAACTCATAATATCCCA
>DBXL01000013.1:6379-6699 GCA_002309275.1 Ruminococcaceae bacterium UBA1213
GGCACATTCCAGTAAGGTTCATGTGCATAGGTGTTGAGGTCGATTAAATAGCAGTTTTCTGTATTTTGGCATATCTGTGCAATGGCGGGATTGATGGAAGAATTTTCAGTCGAGTTCCACTCCATGTTGACAAGGAAAATTTTTGCTTTGGGCTGAACGGATTTTATGTAGGAGAGCATTTTGCCGTACTGTCCATAGAAAGTATTGGGATTGGATTCATAATTCACGTTTATATCTGACATAGAGCCGAGATTATTGGCTGACTGATTGAGCCAGTTATAGTCATTAAAGCCTATGCAAATGATGTAAGCGGTGCAGGG
>DBXL01000013.1:6768-10132 GCA_002309275.1 Ruminococcaceae bacterium UBA1213
AGATGACAATTACAGCCCGTTGCCCGTTCTATGCACGCTCCCCATGAATACGGCAGATTGTCAGTGTATTTGTATTCGTTTGTCGAGGTGTCCACGCCCTCCATACAGCCACAGGCTAAACTGTCGCCGATAATTCCAATATCGTGAAAAATGGCAGTATATCCGCCCGTTTTATCTATGTTTTGCAGAGGGAGTTCTGTGCTGAAGTCGATATTTTGCTGAAAGTTTGATTTCTTGTATGGCACGGGATAGGGGAAATCATCAGCATTTTCGACAATTACAATTCCCTCCGGAATGAGCAATGAATTGGGGAAGTCAAAAATAATATAGCCGTCATTTGCGACAGTAAGGGAAGTGCCTGTGGCAGTCGAAACAAAATCGCCGTTTGTATCAAAAAGCATATAAGTGAAATTTTTCTGGTCGGAGAATTGGAAAGCGGATTTGATAATATCGCCTTGATGAACGGGATAAACATCTGTATAAATTCTTGAAGCATTACCGCCGAGATAGCTTGAGGGTGTGTTGACATTGGCGGAAGTCACCCAAGTTTTAATCATCATGCCCGTGTGGAGTGCAGACATATCCACAAGTGCAGAAGTACGGGAATAAAGTGTATTGTCTATCAAAGCGGTATTTTGTGCATTGGCGGTTTCAACGGCTTGCATACGGGCATTAACGGCATTCAAGCCTGATGTGATTTTGGAAGTTTTGACTTCTTTTTTTACAATGGGAATGAAATTGGACTGCTGGGGAGTTTCCTTTTTGTTAATGCGGAGAGTGGCGGCATTGGGAGGAATGACAACCTGAAAATCCGTGTATTCATTGGCATTGGCAGAACCGCTTTCCTGTTCCTGTGCAATGACATTGCCGTTTGTATCGAGAATGGCATACAAAAGCACGTTGTAAAAATTCCAGCCTGTAATATAATAAACTTCACCTGCAGCAACGGATATATCTGTATGTGAGTAATATTGGCTTTCAAAAAAAGTGCCGTCAACGTGCTGATAGCCCAGAGAGTATTCCAAATCAAGCGTTTGCAGAGCGGTAGAGAAAATCTCATTGTCTGCTTTTTTCAGGAGAGTGTTTGTATTGTAAAGCTGATTGCGGACAGCCGTGCCTGCACTGGAATAAATTCTGCCGTCATAAGAGGAACGAATGTCAATCAATTCTGTATTGCCGTCAGTGTCGGCATTGTTGGCAATAATATTGTCAATACGCACAGCAACGGCATTTGTCTGGTTATCGATAAGATTGGTAAGGGAAGTTTCTGTATTTTGGAGAGTTGTGACGACAGAATTTATTTGTGAATTGGTACGGGCTTGTAACTGTTGGATAGAGCTGTCAAGCCTGTTATTGAGGGTGTCAAGTCGATTGTTGGTTTGAGCGTAAGCCATTTCTTCTGTGGAGGGAGTGGCAACACTTGCATTGATAGTGATATAATTCATATTTTCAATCCTTTCTTGCAACGGTTTCTTTTATAACAAATTGGTCGGGCATGGTGATATGGAAGAAATCACCGTCAGAGCATTGCAGGGCTATGTCATAGAAATAAATGCCTGCCTGAATATCGGTTTCATCAGAGGTGAGTTTAAAGGGATAAGAGCCATCAAGCTGGTCATAATCGTGGAAAGTTTTTCTGATGACAACAGGGGAATTGCTGACAAGAGATTTTTTTATGCTGAAAATAAGTTTATCACCGTCAGACAGGATAATTTTATTGCCATCAAGGTCTGTAAGATTGATTTTTGCATAGAAATCAGAATTTTTTCTGACCGTCAAAAGCATTTTTTAGCCTCCTTAAAAAATGATAAGGCACAAGCCTTTCACTAATGGGCGAAAAAATAAAAGAATTATACCCGAAAAGGTATAATTCTTTAAAAAAATATCCTACAAATTTTTAAAGTTGAAATTGTATGAAATACACAAAAAAGAGTGAAGACTTTTACATCTTCACTCTTTTGGATTTTAAAGAGAATTATACATATCTGTAAGATTCTGTATGAGAGCCTTTGCTTTTTGTTCTTTAGCCTTGATGTCGTCAACGACTTTCTGAGGAGCTTTTGACATGAATTTCTCATTGTTAAGCTTGTTAAGGAGGAATGCAAGGTCTTTTTCAGCCTTTTCAAGCTCTTTGGAAATTCTTTCTTTTTCCTTTTCAACGTCAACGAGTTCAGCTAAAGGCATATAAATTTTAGCGTCAGCGGTTGCAATGCTCACCATGCCGTTTGTATTCTCCAAGTCATTTGTCACAACATCAACAGAAGATGCACTTGCCAGACGGATAAGGAAATCCTTTGATTGCGCATAGATTTCGGGAACGTCTGTAACGATAGTAATATGAGCCTTTTTGGAGTTCGGCACTTTGAGTTCCGCACGGTTTTCACGGACTGCCTTAATGCTGTCCATGATTCTCTCCATAGTCTTTTCATCTTCGGGGAAAGCGAGTTCATCTGTATAAACAGGGAANNTGAAGCATTAAATAGCCTTTTTCATGCGGGAGAGCCTGATAAATTTCCTCTGTGATGAACGGCATGAACGGGTGGAGAAGTTTAAGGGATTCCGTGAGGACATAGCAAAGGATATTTTCAACATCTTTCTTTCTCTGTTCGTCAGAGCCGTTGAGATAGATTTTGGAAAGTTCAATATACCAGTCACAGAAGCTGTACCAGATGAAATCATAGATTTTCTGAGCAGCAACGCCCATATCAAACTGTTCCAGATTATATGTAACTTCCTTGATAAGACTGTTGAGCTTGGAAAGAATCCACTTATCTTCAATAAAGAGATTTTTGGGGAGTTCCACTTTATCAATGGTCATGTTCATCAAAAGGAAACGTGACGCATTCCAGATTTTGTTGGTGAAGTTGCGGATATTGATGATTTTTTCATCAATATAACGCATATCATTTCCGGGAGAACTGCCCTGTACAAGCATGAATCTCAAAGCGTCTGCACCGTATTTTTCAATAACTTCAAGGGGGTCAATGCCGTTTCCAAGAGATTTGGACATTTTTCTGCCCTGACTGTCACGGACAATTCCATGAATAACAACTGTATTAAAGGGAGCTTTTCCTGTGTAGGCAAGTCCGGAGAAAATCATTCTGCTAACCCAGAAGCCTATTATATCATAGCCTGTTACAAGAGTGCTTGTCGGATAGAAATATTTGTAATCTTCCGCATTTTCATCAGGCCAGCCCAATATCGAGAAAGGCCACAATGCAGATGAAAACCATGTATCAAGTGTATCGGGGTCTTGTGTGAGATTTGTACCGCCGCATTTCTGACATTGGCAGGGGGCGGATTTTGCGACATTCGTTTCACCGCAGTCATCACAATACCATGCAGGAATCCTGTGTCCCCACCA
>DBXL01000049.1 GCA_002309275.1 Ruminococcaceae bacterium UBA1213
TAACAGCAAAAAGACTGTAAACGGCAATATCATCCGCATTGTAAAAAGTGCAAAAAGATAAAAAGGACTGCATGATAATTGCAGTCCTAAGAAATAGTTTTATGTATCAGAACGAATATATTTTTGATTTCGGCTTGTGGGTTTATTAGGCATTGTCATTTTGAGTTTGCCGGATTCTAACAAAGGTTTCAAAATTTTCGATAAAAAATAACTTCTATTTTTTATTTCAATATGCTCTTGAATTTCTGTCCTTGAACGAGGCACTGAACAAAAATTCAAAATCACTTGTGATTTATTTTGTGTATCATCTTGTGTGTTATCTTGTATGCTGTCTTGTGTGCTATTTTGTGCGGTCTTATACACTGAATTATAGTTAATATTCTTCAAAACAACAATAAAGTCTGTATCTGTGGAAAGAAATTGCGGTTTGTGTTCATCTGAATATCCCGGAAGCTGAGCAGTAGAATCAAGAATTTTACGAAGTCCCGAACCTCTGCGTTCCATATATCTCATTCGGTGGAAAAGGTCTGCAATAACAGGATTTCTTCTTGCAGATGAAATAGTATCTATATCTCTGTCCTGTATCGCTTTTCCATCGAACATACCGCCCGGTGACTGTATTTCTACACGGTCATCATACATATCAATGTGTATTTCTTTACCCATTACGATATAATCTCTGTGTATCAAGGCATTCACCAGGGCTTCTGTAACGGCTCTTTGAGCGTAGTCGGGTTTGTCGATTCTTTCGTTATCTTTCTTGACAAATCGTATTTTGGAGTTGTTTTTGATGAAATCTCCGGCATTTTGCAGAAGGGTTATCAGGTTTCCCGAAAATTCTTTATCATCTATTGCGTCATCAAATATAGATGTTTTCTTCAAGCCATTCCATCTTGTACAGAAAATACGGGAATTATATACGGAATGCTGATCTGTCAGCAGCATTCCTGCATGGGTAAGAAAACCGTTTTGGTCTGCCAGCCCGAAAGAAAGATAATCGCTTTTTTCAAAGTCCAGATGTGTGCGTTCACGATAGGTCGCTTCCAAAAGCGTAAAGCTGTATTCCTCGATTTTATGGGCAGTAGTCAATGAATCAAAAGTTTGATTACTCCCTTTTAAAATAAGTTCTTTGAGAATGTGGTCGGGTGCGGGAACACTTGAATTTCCTACTCTTACGAACGCCTGCTTGATGCCGTCAGCAGAATAAAAATAAGGAGTATTTCTTCCGGAACGAACTTTTAAAACAAGTATCTGTTTACCGTCTTCTTCAAACGGATTTAAAACGATTTCTGGAACAGGAGATATTTTTTCTCTGATTATTTCGGTTATTTTATCTGCTGCAAGCTGAGGATCATCCAATCCAACGATTGTTTTGTCATCAGCTACGCCAAAAAATAATGAACCCCCTATTCCATTTGCAAAAGCACTGACACTTTTAAGCCAGCTTTTAGGCTTTTTGATTTCTAAAGTTTCTTTGTAATCTATTTCAGTGGCTTCTGCTATCAACTGAAAAAGCATATTTCTATCACTTCCAATATAATATTTTGTATGGTCTTGTTCATTGGTATTGTTATTTATTTTTGGCTTTATCAATCTGTTTTTGCCATGTTTTAACAGTCTGCTGCCTTAAAAATGCAAGCATTGGAGTAAGTTTCTGTTCGCTGTCCCATACCCCAAGTGCTTCAAAATATGTACGCCTGTCTTCTTCATGAATCACTATCGGCGGATGGTCGTGCAAAATCAAAATGTAGTTCATTACAAGCCGCCCTGTGCGTCCGTTTCCGTCAGCAAATGGATGTATGTTTTCAAACTTTACATGGAAATATGCTGCTGCGGTCAAAATTTTGTCGTCAGGAATATCTTTCAATTCAAAAAGCAGCTCCTCTATTTCGTCAGCAACATCTTCCGGAGCAGCTCCCACTTCTTCCTTACCGGTCACATAATCATGAAGCTTGAATTCCCCCGGACGTTCTCCCAATCGATAACGTCTTGTATCATAGGTATTTTGTGTAAGCCTGTACTGAAATTCTTTTATCAACTCTGTATTCAGTTCACGTTTTTCATTAAAAGCCGTCAAAAGAAGTTCATTGGCATCTTTGGCATTTCTTATTTCAAACAAGGTACGGAGATCGCCGGTATATGAAGTTACACCGTCATGGTCGAATATTTCTCTTGTATCATGAAAAGTAATATGCTCATTTTCAATCCTGCCTGAATGATATGCAAATTTAATGGCATGACCGTTGAGAGCCTCTGAAAGTTCAGCATCGTTAGAAATATGCCGTTGTTTCCACAAGGCTACTGCTATTTTATAATTATCCATAAGAATCAGTCCTTTCCAGTGTATTATAACATATTTGATTCAAAAATGGAGATTGTAAAAAGAAAAATTTTTTAATGGAGTGATGAAAATTGGACACCAAAGAAGTTAAGGCAAATCTTAACACTGTCGTTCAATACAATGGTGTTGATTATATGTTTCAGGGCTGTATGATTCGCAAGAATACAGCCACAAATGA
>DBXL01000069.1 GCA_002309275.1 Ruminococcaceae bacterium UBA1213
TTTGATAAATCACTTCTTTTATGACGTCACAGGATTTTTTATGAGCAATTCGGCTAACCTTTGAAATTATTCTTTTTCATATCTTCTTCAAGAAGAGTTTTTATCAGTTCCGTTACACTGATACCTCTTTCAGCCGCATAGTCTTTCCAACGGTCTTTTGTCCCCAACGGCAGATTGAGATGTAAGATTTCACGGCTTGTAGCTAAATATTTCATAGTTTTCTTTTTTGATTTTTCATCGTACATATCACGTTCACCTCAAAAAATATTTGATATACACATTATAATCGAAAACAAAGTGATAATCGACCGTAATATTTCACAAGCACACAAGCAAAAATCGTATAGCACTCTATACGGTTATAAAAGGTGAATAATGGTATTTTTTTCACTAATTTATTGGCAAATCAATATCGGTGTGGTACAATGTTAGGGTAAATTGAATTAAGTAAACACCAAAAGCCCGTTACCCATCTCTCGCAACGGATAACAGGCTCACTCGTAAAGGTACAGCAATACCGATAACGAATTTACTGATGTCTTGTTGGGCTTGTTATAGCCTTTTAAGAATATACTTCTGTTGAGTTCTATGCTTTTGTATCTTTACGAAACGTAGAACTCAATTTTTTTGTAATTTTATTTGCTTTTATGTCAAAGTATAGTGTATAATAACTATAATCTGACATAAGAGCAAACACAGAGATTTTTCAAGGCACATCATTGTGTCTTGCTCTTAATCGAAAATTGAATACAAGCAACAAGATGAACATACAAAGGTTTTGAATAACAGTTATATTCACATGAATATCGGTTAATCACCGTGCATTTGCGAGCCAGTCGGCAACGATTGATACCTTTCAAAACTGGGTAAGGTTTCAATACCTGTCTAATACACAAATCAAAGTAGGTGTGTAGGGAAACGAAAGTAAAAAACCTGTAATTCGCTGTATTGCGTTGGCTACCGCACATTGAACCTTTTTGTAGGATAACATAATCTTGTGTGCTTTCGGGAGATAATCTTCTGACGTTGATTATCTTCCGATAAGGGAACAATANNATTCCTTTATCGGAGGATAATCGTTATACAACAACAAGGCAGAAACAACTTCCTGCCTGTTGCGGTATTTGATTTGAATGCCGGTGGTGGGACTCGAACCCACACGCCCTTGCGAGCAACAGATTTTGAGTCTGCATCGTCTGCCAATTCCGACACACCGGCTTATCTGATATATAAAAATCTTACCTGACTATTATATATCAGTTTTAATTATTTGTCAACTATTTTTTAAAAAAACTTTTCTAAATATGCAGACGCTTTCTGAGAGCGGAGACCTTTGAGAGCTTTTCTATTATCAGCATCAGCACTGCAATTCCTATGCACGAAATCAGAACAGGCACAGACCATATAAACTCCATCTCAAGAAATCTGAATCTTCTTAAAAAGTATTCCGTCATCATACAGAATATGCCTGCAAGGGCAAAGCCGATTGAAATAATGTATATTACACTGCATTTTTTGACAGACAGGCTGTAAATAAGAATGAAAGTTCCGAACAGATAAAGCAGTATAGGGACACATATACTCACAAACCAGTTAATGTTTGGTGTTGTCAGCATATTCATAGCTCCAAGGTATATAAATGCAGAGATAAAGTCAATGATAACGCATTTGAGGAAAGTGTTCTTTCTTATCATAATGGGGGGGACTGCACAGCACCATGCAAAAATGATTGACGGCATGACATAGCGTGACCATGTGAGTTTATCACTTATGACGTAGTTGCAGAAAGGGCATAATACCAGAGCTGTCAGAAATATTACCGTGACCAGATTCGCAGAGGCAAAACGAAGCTTTTTTTCAATATTCTGCATATACTCTACAGGATATGTAGGAAGTGTTTTTTCTGCGTCTATATCATTCGGGTTGATAACGGGTGTTGAACACAGAGGGCATTTTGTCAGGGATCTGTCAAGTTCAACTCCGCAGTTTACACAATAGGACATTTTTTACACACACCTTTCGTTTTAGAGTGGAGAGTGGAGCTGCTATCGATTTCGGCGGAAAGACCGCTCCACTCTCCACTCCTCACTCTTCACACTTTATATAAGGTTTGATTCTATTTTCACGGGTACTCCCATTTTTATAAGAGAGGTGAAAAAGCCTTTTTCAACGTCTTTTTCACAGAATCCGCTTGTCCAGTTGATGTACAGATTGCCGTTATAGCTTGCAGCAGCGGCAGACGGCATTCCTGCCATGAATCTGCCAAGCATGAATTCTACTCTTTCTATATGTCTTGCCATTTCGGGAGGAAGTTCTACTCTGCCGAGGTTGGAAAAAGTAGATGAAACAAGCGTTTCACCGTATATTTTGAAAGCCGTGAACAGTGCCACGTTTTTCAAAAAAAGCGGTATCACTCTTACAACAGGATTGAATTCATCGCTTAAATTCTTGCACATAATCGCATTGAGATATTTTTCTTTATTGTTCATTCGCATAAAGTGATGTACTTCTTCTGTAATCTCCTGAAAGGTAAATTCACCGTAACGAGGCTCTATGCCCGGATTGATGTATAAAGCAAAATTTCTTAAAGTCCTGCTTGGGTATAGCTTTCTCAGATTGATGGGCACACTCACTTTAACAGGTTTTTCTATACGGTTATTACTTTTGCTCTGACAATCCATGAATGACTTTATCATTAAAGATACGATAAATTCTGTGACAGTTACTTTGTATTCTTTGGATTTTTCGTGCAGTTTTGAAAAGGGGATAATGCCTGTAATAACGCTTGTCTGGTCGCTTGGCAGAATTGTGCCTTTAAAGTGATAGCCCCTTAATTCGCTTCTGCTTTTGAGAGTGCGGAATTTTGCATATCTCTTGAAAGCGTCCTCCATTTCTTCGGGGGAATACTCACTTCCACACAGGATTATATCTTCAAATTCAGGTATCTTTTCATTGTATTTCAATTCAATATACCTTGCGGCTATGGATTTAAGGAAGATAAGACCGCCTGTACCGTCTGCAAGGGCATGAAAAATTTCTATTGCGATTCTGTTATTGTAGTATGTCACACGGTATGGCATATCCTGATTATGTGCACCACCTATTCTGCCGCAGGGACTCTGTTTTTCGGGCTGTATGATAACAGGGCGGTCTGTTTCCTCAAAGAAATACCAGAACAAGCCTTTTTTTAATTCAAGATTTAAATTGACGATTCTCTTTCGCACATCGTCAAGTGCCTGCTGTAATATATCCGGCTCGACCTTTTCATTGAAATTCAGGGATAGTCTGAAATTTCCGGACCATCTTTTTGTACGCACTGCAGGATATATTTTGGCAGCGTTATCAAGTTGATACCAATTTTGTACCTGTTTCAAATTTTCCGTCACCGTCTTTCAAAGAAAATTTGCTGTTGATAAATTCATCTATGCTGTCAATGGCAATTTCTGCTTCCTTTATTTTCCACAGCTGGAATATATGGAACATATTCGGGTAAACTTCAAGCTTGCAGTCAACTCCGCCTTTTTGGAGCACTTCATTCATTCTTACAGAATCGCCGTAAAGGACTTCTTTATCTCCGACTTGTATCAGAATGGGCGGATAAGTTTTATCGTATGTGCCGAAAACGGGGGATACCAGCGGATCAAGCGGAGAATTGTCGTCCATGTAGTCGTCTGCAAATTTTTCAAGCACATCTGCCGATAAAAGCGGATCGGCTTCATCCATTTCGGCATATGTTTCGGAAGTGATAGTGAGGTCTGTCCAAGGGGAGAGTGCTACTCCGCAGCATGGCATTTCATAGCGGTTCTGTCGCATATACTGCATGAATGCAAACATCAGTCCACCTCCTGCCGAATCTCCGAGCATGACTATATTTTTCGGTTCGTATCCCAGTGATAAAATATAGAGATAGGCTTCTGCACAATCCTCTATGGGTGCGGGAAAGTGATGTTCGGGAGCAAGCCTGTATTCAAATGAAAGTGCCCTCAGCCCGCAGTAATTGGCAATCGGTGCTATTAATGCCCTTGAGGATACTAAATCTCCCATGCCATAGCCGCCGCCATGTATATAAAATATGATTTTCCTGTCGTCATGCTCTTCCGGAACAACCCATTCTGCCGTCATTGATAAATCTTTTACAGGATTGCAATGAATTTCTTTTGGAATCCCTCTGACGTTAAAGAGGACAGTCTGTCCTGAACGCTGATTATCAAGCGGCATTCTGTGTATGATATGTTGTGCTGTTCTTATAGTTCTCTCTACTACTTCACTTTTTACTATCATTGTTATGCCTCCCGAAAAATTATTTTTTCAAAAAATTTATCATGGCAAGACCTGCCCTTGCACCGTCTGCAACTGCCTTTGATACCTGCATTACTCCGCCTGTGCAGTCGCCTGCCGCAAATATGAAAGGAATATTTGTCTGCATATCCTCGTTTACGACAATTTTATTTTCCGATACTTCAATTCCGATTTTCCGTGCAAGGTCAACACTCCCTGCAACGCCAAGGGCAACAAATATACCGCTTGTTTCCAAAACATCTCCGTCATCAAATGTCACTGACTGCACGGTATTTTCACCGTTTATTGAAATGATTTTCTTTTTGATGATACCGATATTTTCAGGGACTTCTATATTTACATCGGAGCCGTTGGAAAGTATTGTGACAGACTTTGAGGTTTCTGCTAATATCATGGCTTCATGCAGGGCATATTCACCGTTTCCCAAGACGGCAACATTTTTATTTCTGTAAAAAAATGCATCGCACACTGCACAATAGCTGATGCCTTTTCCCTCAAATTCCTTTAAGCCTTTTATGTTCGGGGATTTTCTTGACGCTCCCGTTGCAATCAGCACTGCATCTGCCGGATATTGATTTTTATCCGTTTCAACAACGGGCTTGAAATTGTCATCAAAGCCGAGAGAAACTACCTGTTCTTCTGCAAATCTGATACCGAGATTTTTGGCACCCTCCACGCCTCTCTGATGAAGTTCCGCACCTGTGACGGCTTTTTCAAATCCATAGAAATTTTCTATTTTTTCAGCCTTTTCCAATGCTCCCATGCCTTTTGAAATGACCGTGACATCAATTTTTCCGCTCCTTTTGAGGTACAGTGAAGCAGATATTCCGGCTGGTCCGGAGCCTATCACGATTACTTTTTTCATTTTCTTTGAACACTCCTTTTTATATGATTATATTACATAAAGCAATTAATTGTCAATTATATATTGTCCTCTGACAGTACGATTTATGAGTGAAATAAAAAAACTTCCGTACAATTCAATACGGAAGTTGATATATTAATATTAGTTATCCTTTCGTGAACTTCTCACCAATGCGGCGGGTATCAGAACAAGTGAAATAACCAGTACGGCACCCCAGAGCATGACATTGGAACTGTCACCGGTAAAGATGGTTTTGCTTGGTTCAGGGGAAGAGGTTTCTTCGGGAACGGAGGGTTCCGGCTTGGATTCCGGAGTTGACTCCGGTTTGGATTCAGGTTGAGAGGGCTTTTCTGCAAGCGATTCAAGAACAAATCTTTCTGTATCCCTGAAAACGATGCTGGCGGTTTTGGCAGATTCGTCATTTCTTTTGGCGGAAAACGAATACAAAAGGTCATTATTTCCCTTGTCTGTCACAAAGACGGTAAGAGTATAAACTCTCCTGTCATAGTTGATATTTTTATTTTTATTTTCGGGAATTTCTTCATAAATTTTATATGTGAACGTGTCAGGCTCGTTTACGCTGATTCTGAAAACACCGAAAGAGCCGTTGGCAACGGTAATGATAGTTTCTTCAGGAAGCGGTGCATTTTCATTCTGCGGTTCAATCACTATCCTGTATTCATAGTCCTTGAAGTATTTCATCACAGTGCATTCCACAGGTATTTCAATGGTAGATGTATGATAATAGGCTTTGGCATATATTCCGCTGTTGAATACCAAAAAAAGAGAGAGTGCAAAAAGAATACGGAGTATTTTCCGCAGATTCTTCATATACAACCCCTCCCTTCATTTATTCGTCACATATATAGCAAAATACAATAATCCTTGCCACAGAGTCGCCCTCCGTGCAGGTTGACAGACCGAGTATTTTTTTATCTCTGTCAACGGTGATATGAGTATTTTTTTCAATGAAATCGGCTATATTATTTTCCTGAGGCTCAAAAATAGCCTTATCCCTTGCACTTGCACGGAATGCCGAAAATATTTTCAGTTTATATGTCTTTTCAGCGTTTCTGCCGACTTCAAGCAAGCCGTTTTGATGACTTTCAAGATAATCTTTTTCAAGAAAGCTGTCCAGAGTTCCGAACATTCTGCCATACTCCATGTGATGTCCGTATATCAAGGAATAGCTGTCTGAAAAGTCTGGTGAATTCCGGCTGTCAAGAAAAATACTCCCTCCGAGAGAATAATCACCGAAAGGATCTGTATTAAGATATTTGATATTGTCAGAGCCCTGCATGACAGGGCAGTCTATGTTCGTACCGTCAATGGTAAGCCATGCTGCCATGTCATCAGAGATAACTTTTTCTCCCTGAACGGCTGCTGTCATTTTATCGGGCTTGTATCTCAGCAGGTTTTTATCGGAGGTATGTTCATACACATACCAGCAGTCATATACACACCATGCAGATATGAGAAATATAATGACCAAAAAAACGATTATCAGCCGTTCAAAAAGAATATTGGTTTTTTTAAGGAACTTAGTCAATTACTCTTCTTCCTCAGCATCTCTCTTTTTATTTCTGATAAAGAGGAATACAATGCCGCCGAGAACAGCCACGCCTATTGCAACAGGTGCTGCCACTGAAAGAATAACGCCTGTGGGAATTGTACCCTGACGGTCATTAGTAAATGCAACGGTTGTATCTTCTGTGAGTTCTGTATCATACACTACGTTGTCTGAGAGAGAAACATCAGAACTCTCTGTAGTCCTGGTCTTATCGCCTGTGATTTCTACACTTGGAGTATAATCTTCGGGAGTTTCCTCTATTT
>DBXL01000151.1:0-12440 GCA_002309275.1 Ruminococcaceae bacterium UBA1213
TTGTCCATATTTTGAGTAGCAGATTGATTAAATGGAACAACTTACAGTATCCGTTTCACCTCACTTCTCGGGGAAACGTACTACTAAACATATCATGCTTGATGTTATTATAGCTCTCCTGCCTGCCCTTATCGCCTCTTTTATCATCTTCGGCTGGCGTTCCCTTCTGGTTGCAGGTGTTTGCACAGCATCCTGCATTCTCTCGGAATTCTTCTTTGAAAAACTATGCAAAAAAACAATTACCATTTCCGACCTCTCCGCCGTTGTTACGGGACTTTTACTCGCTTTTAATCTGCCTGTAACTATCCCCCTGTGGCAAGCCGTTCTCGGAAGCATGACTGCCATTATTATTGTCAAACAGCTCTTCGGCGGTATCGGACAGAATTTTGCCAATCCTGCTATCACCGCAAGAATCATGATGCTTATTGCATTTTCCAATACCATGACAAAATGGCAGTTTCCTCAAAACTCCGTTGACGCTGTATCAGGTGCAACCCCTCTGGCTGCCTCTGCAAAAGGTCTGGACAGTCTCCCCTCTTACCTATCTCTTTTTCTTGGAAATCACAGCGGCTGTATCGGTGAAACCTGCTCTTTGGCCCTGATACTCGGCGGCATTTATCTGCTTGTACGAAAAGTTATTACCTGGCATATCCCTGTCGCTTTCATAGGCACTGTTGCTCTCATGTCGCTTGTATGCGGAAAAGATCCTCTCTATCAGATACTTTCAGGCGGTCTTATGCTTGGTGCATTCTTCATGGCTACTGACTATGCCACTTCCCCCTCTACCAAATGGGGTAAAATTATTTTCGGCATTGGCTGCGGTCTTGTCACCATTCTTATTCGTTTCTGGGGAAGTCTGCCTGAGGGCGTTTCTTATTCCATTCTCCTTATGAATATCCTTACCCCCTACATATCAAAACTTACAAGACAAAAACCACTCGGTTCAGGCGGAGGTGCAAAATCTTGAAAGACATTATCAAACCTATCCTTGTTTTAGCATCTATATGCCTTGTTGTTACAACGATACTTGCCTGCGTCAACAGCATTACAGCCCCAATAATAAAGGCCGCTGAAGAAAAAAATGCCGCCCTCGCACGTTCAGAAGTCCTCCGTAAAGCTAAATCTTTTGAACAGCTCAATATTAATCTCCCTGACGGCGTAACCGCTGTTTTCAGGGGCAGTGACAACTCCGGCTATGTCATCATGTCACAGGCAAAAGGCTACGGTGGTGATATAAAAATTATCTGCGGCATACGCTCCGACGGCTCTATTGAAAAAGTGAAAACCCTCTCCCACAACGAAACAAGCGGTATCGGCTCAAAAGTTGCCGATAACAAATCCGGCTACAATCAAAATTATACCGGCAAATCTGCCGACAACTATACCGAAGTTGATGCCGTTTCGGGTGCAACTATCTCATCAAAAGCTTATAAAAAGGCTGTCGGACTTGCATTTGACGCATTCCAAACAGCAAAGGAGGCAAATCCATGAAAGCACTTAATAACTTTACAAAAGGCATTATCAAAGAAAATCCCGTTTTAGTGCTTGTTCTCGGCACCTGCCCCACTCTTGCTACCTCTACAAGCATTATCAATGCTCTCGGCATGGGGGCTGCCGCAACTATTGTACTTATCTTTTCCAATATGGTAATATCTGCTTTAAGAAAAGTTATCCCTGATAAAGTCAGAATTCCTTGCTATATCGTTTTGATAGCCGGTCTTGTCACTATGGTGCAAATGCTTGTGAAAGCCTTTGCTCCCGCTCTTGATGAGGCTCTTGGAATTTATCTCCCTCTTATCGTCGTTAACTGCATTATTCTTGGTCGTGCAGAAATGTTTGCAAGCAAAAACAAAGTTCTTGCCTCTGCAATAGACGGTCTGGGAATGGGCGTGGGATTTACTCTTGCACTTTTCCTCATGGCTTCCATAAGGGAAATTTTCGGCAGCGGCACCTTTGCAGGTTATCCCCTCCCCACTCTCGCAAATCATCACATTTCCATTCTCACAATGGCTCCCGGCGGTTTTCTTGTATTCGGTCTGCTCATTGCCGCCGTAAATAAATTCTCCAAAAACAAACCCCATAAAAAAGAATTCGGCTGCGACAACTGCCCTCAGGCTGAAGCCTGCGGTAAACTGAAAGAGGAGGCTGCCAAAAAATGACCAAATTTATTATCATTCTGCTTTCGGCGGTTTTCATCAACAACTATGTCCTTTCAAGATTTCTTGGAATCTGCCCATTTCTTGGCGTTTCCAAAAAACTCGACTCCGCAACAGGCATGAGCCTTGCCGTTATCTTCGTCATGCTCATGGCAACCGCCGTTACCTTTCCTATACAAAAATATCTCCTTGAACCAAATAACCTTGTCTATCTGCAAACAATCGTCTTTATCCTCGTCATTGCCGCACTTGTTCAGCTCGTTGAAATTGTCCTTAAAAAATACATACCCTCTCTGCATAAATCTCTCGGCGTATATCTTCCCTTGATAACAACCAACTGTGCTGTTCTGGGTGTCACCATTCTCAACATTGATGAGGGCTATAACTTTGCAGAGGCTATGGTCAATGCTTTAGGCAGCGGTCTGGGATTTTTTCTGGCTATGGTCATGTTCTCCGGTGTACGCTCCACTATTGAAGGCAGTGATATTCCTGAAAGCTTCAAAGGCTTGCCTATCACTCTCATCGCCGCTGCCATCACTTCCCTTTCCTTCATGGGATTCGGCGGAGTGATTGAAAATCTGTTTGCATAAGGGGGATATAATATGACTGAAATTATTTCGGCTGTCATTCCCGTTGTCATCATCGGCATAATATGTGCCGCTGTACTCGTCATTGCTTCAAAACTCATGGCTGTGGAGGAAAATGAAAAATTTCCTGTCATCCGTCAATGCCTGCCCGGTGCCAACTGCGGTGCGTGCGGCTTTGCCGGCTGTGACGGATATGCCAAAGCCCTCTGCGACAATCCCGATACACCTATTAATCTCTGCATACCCGGTGCTGACAACGTTGCAAAACAGCTTAGTGAAATTCTTGGCGTAGAGTTTGCAGACGTGGCAGAACAAATTGCTGTTGTACACTGCTCCGGTGACTGTGCTCATACACAGGATAAATACATCTATCAAGGTATTGAAAGCTGTGCCGCCGCCAAACTCCTTTACGGCGGTAAAGGCTCATGCACTTACGGCTGTATGGGCTTAGGTGACTGTGCAAACGCCTGTCCACAGAATGCCATCTCTGTAATTGCCAATGCCGCTGTCATCAATCCTGTTGACTGCGTGGGCTGTGGACTCTGCACGAGAACCTGTCCTAATGGACTTATCTCTCTTGTTACCGATACCAAAAATGTTGTCGTAACGTGCAGCAACCATGACAAAGGGGCTGTTACAAGAAAATATTGTTTCAATGGCTGTATCGGCTGTAAAAAATGTGAGCGTGTATGTCCCCTCAAGGCTATCAAAGTCATTGACAATGTTGCCGTTATCGACTATACAAAATGTCCTGAATGTCCTGATTTCGGCATCTGTGCCGAAAACTGTACAACAGGCTGTATCAAAATTTCCGACCTGCACGGCATACACAGCGTTAAATGAGTGTGAAGAGTGGAGAGTGGAGAGTGGAGCTGTTTCAAGCTCAAACTTTCCTCTTTTGACACCAATTTTTATCGAAACAAAAAAGCAGAAAAAAATGGAGAATATCACCTGCTCCACTCTCCACTCCCAAAACTCCACTCTAAAAAAATAAGGGGTGATTTTTTTATGTCATATTTTCTCGATTTGGATATACACAACCATACTGTTGAAAGTGCCAGAAAGCTTATTACCAATACTTTGAAAAATTTGTCCCCTGATGTCCGTGAACTCAAAATCATTCACGGCTATCATCAGGGGACTGCTCTGCGTGATATGGTCAGAAAATTCTCCCACTCCAAAATTGAAAGAAAAATTCTGGGACTTAATCAGGGTACTACCACTTTTATTATTAAAAAATCTTAACCCCTTTCATATCTCTTTTTCAGCTTCTCCAATGCCTTTTTCTCTATCCTTGAAACGTATGAACGGGATATTTTCAGCATTTTTGCCGCTTCCCTCTGAGCAAGCGGTTCTCTTCCGTCAAGTCCGTATCTTAATTTGATAATCAGCTTTTCTCTCGGTGTAAGGCTCTCGTTGATATAGCGGGGCAGGCTCTCAATTTTCATCTTCTTGTCCAGATTCTCCACTATCATGTCATCTTCTGCCATGATGTCCATGAGCGTCAGTGCATTGCCGTCTGAATCCGAGTCTATCTCCTCATTGATGGATATATCAAGGGCATTTTTCTTTGCTCCCCTGAAATACATCAGTATCTCATTCTCTATGCATCTCGAGGCATAGCTCGACAGCCTGATATTTTTATCCGCTTTGAATGTATTGATTGCTTTGATAAGCCCTATCGTGCCGATAGATACCAAATCTTCCTGCTCCGCTCCCGTTCCATAGTATTTCTTTACTATATGTGCCACTAAACGCAAATTACGCTCTACAAGAATATTTCTCGCCCCTATATCCCCCCTTTTTGCAAGCTGTAAATATTTTTCTTCCTCCTTCTCAGACAGCGGTCTGGGAAATGCCCCTCCGCCTGTTACATGGAGTATGAATAGCAGCGATATTTTACTTAACAGCTCTCCCAAAAACGCAAACATACACTTTATCACCTCTGTGAATATCTTATGCGAATTTTCGGATATTATGAATATTTCATGTCCCTTTTCATCCACTCCATCAGCAAATCCCTTATATATATCACTTCCTTTTCCGAAAGCTTTCTGTTTGTGGGAATATTATGCCACTCATAAAGACAACTCCGACAACAGCACCCTGTCGCCCTCTGGGCAACATATACAGGCTTTCCCCATTTCTTTGTATGCACATCTTTGTCTTTCGGTATGATATGATACAGACTTTCTCTCACAACTTCTTCCGTTTCCTTTTGTATCTCCTCTACGGTATGTGAAAGATAATATTTTCTGTCCTTCTGGCTCAGTGATATATCACTGTGAAAAGGCGATTTCGACAACTGCAAAAGTATGCTGTTGAAAGGGTTCTCCAGTGCATAGTCCTCTGATTCATAATACTGCTGTATTTTGGATTTTTTACCGCCTTTTTCCGAAACACTCAATGCTTTGAAATTAATGCCTGCCTTTTCCGCCTGCGAAAACTGCTTTTCTCTTGGAATGCGGTACTGCTTTCCGTCTTTCATAAAATTTGCCCCCGTCTGCCTGAATACAAACGACACATTATTCAATACACACTGATTTCTTGTATTTATCACCCATTCATATTGACATATGCGGGCATTCTCCCCCGACTCCCCTCCACAGCTTACTCTCTCTATTTTTCCGCTTTTTAAATACTGTGAAATTTCTATACTTTCAAGCATGGGTTCATGTATGATTTCCCTGTGCTTTACCGGCATTTCCAGAAATACAGGCAGTCTTTTATCTGCCATTGCCTGATTCTCGCAAGTGCATATTACAGTAACATTTGCATAGCCCTCTCCCCAGTCCGACGGCATACATTCTTTCCATCTCTCTATACGCTTTGTGATGATTTTGAAATCAATATCACTGCGTGTTTTTATCATCTCCCATATCTCTCCACGCCATTCATCTGCCTCTTCTATGAAAAAATCCGAGCTTAAACATACATATATCGGACTGTCTGAACGGTTTACTTTATATTCGCCATATTTATTCTTCCTCACGGGATAGTCAAATGCTTTTGTCTTTTCAACTATACTGCTGTCTTTCCCAAATGCAGAGTCCATTCTATATACATAACAGTTTTGACACCCTGCACTCACTTTTCTACAGCCGTGCCACGGATTCCATACGGACTGCATTTTTCTCTCACCTGCCTATAAACAAAGCCTGTACCGCTTAACGATACAGGCTTTTATTATTTATTCATCAGCTTTCTTTGCTTTTGAAGTTCTTCTTGTTTTCTTTGCGGGCTTTTCTTCCTCTGCCTTTTCAGCGGTTTCTGCTTCCATTTCTNNCTTCCGTCTTGGGAATTTCTTCTTTGACTTCAAATATTGCTGCTCCAAACGGAGGCAAGGTTATCTCAAGTGAATGATACCACTGATTGTGACATATCGGCTCGGATTTTATCGGATTCGGATTCGTTGCACCGCTTCCGCCGTAGCATTCACTGTCACTGTTCAACACTTCCGTTATCGTGCAGGGATAATTCATGCCTACTCTGTAATTATCCCTTCTTACAGGCGACATATTCAGGAATATGGCATATTTCTGCGTGTCGGATACACGGAAATACGCAAACATATTATCATTCGCATTATCTGCGTCTATCCAGAGGAATCCATCGGGCTTGTAATCCCTTTCATAGAATGCAGAATTCTTTGTAATCAATCCGCACAAATCCCTGAAATAATTATGGAACTGCTCATGCATCGGATACTCTTTTATCAGGAACCAATCCATTTCTCTTGTTTCGTCCCACTCCCTGAACATGCCAAGCTCATTGCCCATGAAATTCAATTTCTTTCCGGGGTGCGTCATCATGTATGCATAAAGCAGTCTTGCCTGTGCAAACTTATTATAATAATCTCCGCCAAACATCTTCTGCACAATAGTTGCCTTTCCATGTACAACTTCATCATGTGACAGAGGCAATATAAATCTCTCAAAATAGAAATATGCCATTGACCAGTTTATCTGATTGTGACTGCCCTTTCTCCAGAGCGGATCAAGCTTGAAATATTTCAGCGTGTCATTCATCCAGCCCATATCCCATTTATAGTCAAATCCAAGTCCGCCTTCTTCAACCGGTCTTGTTACTCCCGGATAGTCTGAAGAATCCTCCGCAATAAGAACTATATTTTTGAACTGCTGATTAAGTTTCTGATTCATCTTCTTGAAAAACTCAACAGAACGGTCATTTACACCTCTGTTTTTATCGCCCATCCAGTAAATACCATTATTGATTGCGTCCATTCGGATTCCGTCAAAATGGTATGTGTCAAGCCAGAATGCTGCACATGACAACAAATAGCTTCTTACATCATATTTTGCAAGATTGAAGTTATAGGAACCCCACTGGCTCTGATCAACGTCTGACGGCGGATATTCATACAGTGATGTGCCGTCAAAGTTTCCAAGAGAGTAATTATCCTTTACAAAGTGGACAAATGCAAAGTCAATGATTACACCTATATTATTCTGATGACATAAATCTACAAATCTCATCAATTCATCAGGCGTGCCGTATCTTGAAGTAGCACTGTAATACTGTGCCACCTGATAGCCCCATGAACCGTCAAAAGGATACTCTGCCAAAGGCATTACTTCCACATGAGTATAATTATTATCCTTCAGATAATTGACAAGATCCTCTCCCACTCTGTCATAGTGAAACCACTGTTCTGCACCATCTGAAGCAGTCTTTCCGAAAGGTCTTATCCATGAACCCATGTGCATTTCATATATATTCATAGGCTTGTCATAGCACTTGGAACGGTTTTTCATCCACTCGTCATCATTGAACTTTTTCACTATTCTGGTTATAATTGATGCCGTGTCAGGTCTGAGTTCACTGTGGAATGCATACGGATCGGCTTTATCCACTACATTTCCGCCCTGCTGATATACCCTGAATTTATAACGCTGTCCTACCCTCGCTTCATCAACGTACAATTCATAGACAGTGCCATTCACTTTGTTCATCTTATGATTCCAGCCGTTCCAGCCGTTGAAATCTCCTATCAGCTCAATCTGCCATGCAGCAGGGGCATACACCCTGAACAATATGCCTGCGTCATCATCTTCTTTTACGGGATGTGCTCCGAAATAGTCATAGGCATTCGTACACTCTCCTCGATAAAATTCATCCATTGAAAACTGTGCCATTTCCTCATCTCCAAATATATAATTTTAAAAATCAATTCCCCTTGAATTTCTTATATAAATTCAATGCAAGAAATATATTTCCCTTTGCTTTCACTTTACCGGTCGTGAATGCCTTGAATGGATCAATCTGCTTATTCAAAAGCTGTTCCACCGTTTCAAGCGACATTCTTACAGAAATATCTGCTTTTTCGGGCTTTCTTTTTTCAAGTATCTTTTTTCCCTTTATATAAGCCGCATAAACATAATGCTCCTGCTTGTCAGTCAGGCAAAATTCTGCTGCAAAGTCCCTGTCTATCCTCGACAAATCGGCTTCATAGAATTTTGCCTCAACCATACTGTATGCTTCGTCAAATGTCATTGAATTACACCCTTTTCACCAAAAAATTCTTATGCCATTATAACATAGTTTTTTATATTTAAAATTCCTTTCAAGAAATATTATCCACTATTTCTGACATTTTATACATTTTTTTGCCTGTTTGAAAATAATTTTTATTACAAAAAATTCTTCTTGACAAATCCAATTTATTATGCTATACTTATTAAGCACTTGCGGATATGGCGGAATTGGCAGACGCGCATGGTTCAGGTCCATGTGAAAGCAATTTCATGCAGGTTCAAGTCCTGTTATCCGCACTCACAATGCGTCTTACTTCGGGTAAGACGCATTTTTTATAACTTTTTGTAAGGAGGGCTATTTATGGCAAAACAAATTAAATGTCCGAAATGCAGTGCCGTTTTCATCTGGAATGAAACTGATACTGTTTCACAGTGCCAAAGGTGCGGTACAAAATATAAAATGAAATCCGCTTTCCAGCCTGTTTTGATGCCGCCTCTCGGCAGGGGACAAACAGATTATCTGACTGTTCCCAATGAAAGCATTATCGGAAATATACCCCTTATCAAGACGTATATCCCTGAAAACTGGAGTTATCAGTGTCATACCGTTTCCGACCGCTTCGACCTTGTAAGCAATCCGATTGTTTTATCTGTTGCTTTCCTGTCCCCCGACCGCTCTGCCAAAATCGTCTTTACAGGCGAGAGTTTCTATAAGCATATTGACTTCACTCCCCAAACGGCTTTTTTGCAAAACCGCCTTGACGACATGACCGTTTCAAGAACTCCGTCATTTCTTCGCCTTAAGTCCTTTATGAATGCAGGCGACTACTGCAATGCCCTTGCACAAAGCTGCGGTCTTTCCGATCTTGCCGTCATTAATCAAAAAAATCCCGATAATACCGAACTTCAAAGGCAAGAACGTATTATACAAAATTTCCTTTCAAAAGGCTTTATGAATGCTTACGCCGACTGGGCAGGAAAAACTTACAGCGGTACTTCTCCCAACGGCAAAAATTTGAAAATATATGCAGAAAGCCGTGTCATACAGCTTTCAAAAATTTCAACTATTCCCACTCTTCAAATACAGCCCGCCGGCAGTGTATTTGGTGTACGCATGGTGCCTCAGATGGTAAACCGTCAGGTACAGGAATTTTTCTGGGATACCCAGTATGAATTCATCCTGCTTGCGACTGCCTCAAAATTTGACTATGCTTTCACAGAATTACAGCGTATCATCAAAACGCTTGACTATCTTCCGGGAATGGAGCAGGCTCGTGCCAATGCTCTTGCACTTGCCAACAGCGTGCAAATGAATATCGCCGGCAATCAGGCGGCTTCCCTTGACCGTCAGTCAAAAATCATTGCCGATACCAATGCCTATACCTCCAATATTCAACACCAAATATTTGCAGACAATGCTGCCTCCCACAACAGAACCGCCAACCGCTATTCAGAAATGATAAATGAGGTAAATGCTTATAATGCAAACGGCGGTGTTGTTCAGGCTTCTACAAGCTATGACCATGTTTATCAAAATACACGTTATCCCGATATGTATGCCGCTCAACAGGGAAATGAACTGGAATTCGGCACCGATTTCGTGGAGCTTGAACGCTCTGACGGCAATTATTGAACTTTTTCAAAGAAAAACCGATTTTTTCTTGATTTAAAAATATCTTGCTAATTTCCAAACAATGTAGTATAATATATTTGTGTGAAAACTATAAAAGAAACGGAGAGTGAAATATGGATTTTTTGGAAAAACAATGCCCTGTCTGTTCGGAAAAATTCAATAAAGATGATGATATAGTTGTATGTCCGAAGTGCGGTGCACCGTACCACAGGGAATGCTATGAAAAAAACGGGAAATGTATCTTTCCCGACCTCCACAAATCCAAAAAAAGTTGGCGTGAAGTTTATGACAGTACTCCCGATAAAGAAATCTCAGATGAAACAGAAAAATTAAATATAGTCTGCCCTCTCTGCGGTGAGGAAAATCCAAAAGATACCCTTATATGCCGCAAGTGCGGACAAATTCTTTATGATTCCTCAAAGCAGACTGCCAAAAATCCCTATGACCGATTCAAAGAGTTTATGCGGAATGAAGATGCAGAAGAAGATGATGATGATAACACACAGGAAGAAAAAAATCCTGAAAATGACTTCAACTTTACTTCCGGCGGAAATCCTTTCATCTTTTTCATCGATCCTATGGGCGGTGTGGCAAAAAATGAAGATTTTGACGGTGTCAGCGGTGCAGAGCTTGCCAAATTCGTCAGAGCCAATACACCTTATTATATGCCCGTTTTCAAAAAAATTAAATCTCAAAACAAAGGCAAATTCAATTTTGCGGCTTTCTTCTTTACAGGCGGCTGGTATCTCTACAGAAAACAATATCTCACAGGAACTATTATTTCACTTTTGTACTTTCTGATGGTGATTGCAAGATATTTGGTTACTGCATGGTTTGCCGCTGACCTCTGGAAAGAAGTGTATAGTGCCGTTTCCGCTTCAGGTATATCCTATCCCGGATACGAAGATATATTTTCATGGGCTTTTTCCCATAATTCCCCTGATGAACTCCTGCTGATGATGACTCCCTATATGATAAGCGTGCTTACATTCATTCTTCAGCTTGTATGCGGTTTCGCTGCCAACAGGAGCTACTACAAACACTGTATTGCCAAAGTTTCCTCTATCAAAAAATATAACAGCAGTGAAGATACCGTAAAAGAGATTGCCGAAAAGGGCGGTGTCAATACCCCTCTTGCATGGTCTATCATGGTGTGCTATCTCATAGCAACTTTTGCTTTTTCCCTGCTGTAAATAAATTTCAAAGGAGTTTTTTTATGAAAGTTACAAAAGCTGTAATCCCTGCCGCAGGTCTTGGAACAAGAGTTCTGCCTGCTACAAAATCCATGCCTAAAGAAATGCTCCCTATCGTTGACAAGCCTGCTATACAGTATATCGTTGAAGAAGCTGTTAATTCAGGCATTACTGACATACTCATCATCACCAACAGGGGCAAGGGCATTATCGAAGACCACTTTGACCGCAGTCCCGAACTTGAAGAACGTCTTCTTGCTTCCGGTAAAAATGATGTCTATGAACAGGTCGTTTCCATATCAAAGCTTGCCAACATTTACTTTATCCGTCAGAAAGAAACAAAAGGTCTTGGTCATGCCGTGAATTGTGCAAGGTCATTTGTGGGAAATGAGCCTTTTGCAGTCCTCTACGGTGATGATGTCATCATAGGAGAAGACCCTGCCTGTGCTCAGCTCATCAGAGCTTATGAAAAATACGGTAAATCCGTTGTCGGCATCAAGGCTGTCCCTGAAACAGATATTTTTAAATACAGTTCCCTGAAAGTTGATAAACTCGAAGACAACATTTACAGCTGTACAGATATGATAGAAAAGCCCAAAACTCCCGAAGCTGTGCTTTCCCTTTACTCCATTCTCGGCAGATGTGTGCTTACGCCCGATATATTTGATATTCTTGATAATACTCCTCCGGGTTCGGGCGGTGAAATACAGCTTACAGACGCTATGAAAACCCTTGCACAGACTGTCGGCATGACAGGCGTTGACTATACCGGAAAGCGTTATGACATGGGCGATAAATTCGGCATTCTTCAGGCTACTGTGGAAATTGCACTTAAAAATCCCGCTCTTGCAGAACCCTTTAAAGCTTATCTGAAAGACCTCGTTAAAACTCTTTGACCAATGATGAATGAAAAATGAGGAATGTGAAATATTTTATATTCCTCACTTCTTTTTCCTAATTTTTTAAATCAGAAAGGAAATTTTAATTATGGCACAAAATCCTGTTGTCACCATCACTATGCAGAATGGTGACGTTATCAAAGCAGAGCTTTATCCCAATATTGCTCCCAATACTGTAAACAATTTTATCAGCCTCATCAAAAAGGGATTCTATGACGGACTCTCTTTTCACAGGGTAATTTATAACTTCATGCTGCAGGGCGGCTGTCCCAACGGTACAGGCACAGGCGGTCCCGGCTATCACATTAAAGGCGAATTCTCCATGAACGGCTTTAAAAATGACCTCAAGCATACCGCAGGCGTTCTCTCAATGGCTCGCACAATGATACCTGATTCCGCAGGCTCTCAGTTCTTCATCATGCATAAAAACGCACCTCACCTTGACGGACAGTATGCCGCTTTTGGAAAAGTCATTGA
>DBXL01000151.1:12551-17195 GCA_002309275.1 Ruminococcaceae bacterium UBA1213
AAAATCTGACAGAATTCCGTTGAGAACAGAGAAAGCTCTGTTCTCAACTTATTTTAAGGAAGTGTGAATTTTAATGAAAGTTTTTACAAGAATTTTAATCGCCATACCGGTAATACTGCTGCAATTATGGTGGATGATACTGCTCGCTGTGGTATGGGATGATATTGCTGAACTCGTTGATTTCCTTGTAGCAGTGTATTCATTTATATTCGTTCTCTACATTGTCACCAAGCGTGATGAGGGCAGTTATAAAGTCCTTTGGCTCATACTGATACTCGCATTTCCCCTGCCCGGTACGTTTCTTTACTCCTGTTTCGGAAACCAGAGGAGTGCAAAGCCTATCAGAAAAAAACTCCAGCGTGCAGAAGGTGAAATAAAAGTTTACAAAGATGTATGCGATGAAGAAATTTTTGACAAAGTGGCTGTTGACAACTCCCGTCTTGCTGCCATTTTAAAGCGTACTCAAAAAGAAACAGATTTTCCCCTTGTCAGAAATGAGTGTGCAGGATATTTTGCACTCGGTGAGGAAATGCACAAAGTCATGCTTGAAAAGCTCAGGCAGGCTAAAAAATTCATCTTTGCGGAATACTTCATTGTCGAAAACGGTATCATGTGGGATTCCATGGTTGAGATAATGGAACAGAAAGTGCTCGAGGGCGTGGAAGTTTACTTCATGTATGACGATGTAGGCAGTATCTCCACTTACTCGCACAAAAATGTCAAAGACCTCAAAAGAAAAGGTGTTAAATGCGTCAGCTTCAATCCCATTACTTTTATAAGCGGTACACTCAATTACCGTGACCACAGAAAAATGCTCGTTATTGACGGTGAGATTGCTTTCAGCGGCGGTGTAAACCTTGCTGACGAGTACATCAACAAAAAGAAAAAATACGGACACTGGAAAGATATTGGCTTTTATGTAACAGGTGCTGCCGCTCAGGTGTATTCCCGAATGTTCGTTGAATTCTGGAACGCTTTCTCCAAACCCAAAGACCAGCTTGAAATGCAGAAATATTTTCCGCCTGTACCCAAAAATATCTCCGATTCCGATGACGGCTTTGTTTTATCCTATTTCGACTCACCCGTAAAATTTCAAACTTTCAGCAACGACTTATACATTGACCTGCTTTATCAGTCAGAGCATACAGCATGGTTCTATACACCCTACCTCATGCTTGGCGACCATCTGCTTGAAGCCTTTGTAAAAGCTGCTGAACGTGGCGTTGACGTGAGAATCATCATGCCCGGCATTCCCGATAAAAAAATCGTTTACCGAATGTCAAGGGGATATTACAGAACTCTCATGGAAGCCGGTGTGAAAATCTATGAATACACTCCGGGCTTTGTCCATGCAAAAGGCTGTATCGTTGACGGCAATATTGCCACTGTCGGCACTGTCAATCTTGACTTCAGAAGCCTTTTCCTCCACTTTGAAAACAATTCTGTTTTCTTCAAATCCGCCATGATTAAAGACATAGAAGCTGATTTCCTCAAAACTCAGTCAAAATCCACTCTCCGCACTCTTGCCGACCTCAAAACAGGCGACCTCAGATGGTTCATTGACGGTATTCTCAGAATATTTGCCCCAATGTGCTGATACAATTAGCAATGTGCAATTAGCAATGTGCAATGTGCAATGTGCAATGTGCAATTTGCAATGTGCAATTTGTGACAGCTTTTTTAAATCAAGCCAAATTCATTAATATACACTGCACATTGTTTTCAGCCCGTTCCCTTGACTGTGATTTTATTAGATCCATCTCAAAAAATTGCAATATACTTTACATACTCTGCACTGTATGCATACATATTCTGCACTTCATTGATTTGTGCAAGACTGCAAATTTTAATTTTTTCCAAAATTTTTCTTATTATATAGAAACGTCAATCAAAGGAAGTGATAATGTAGAAAAGTTCAATCCTCCTAAACAAAGACCGCTGTACCCTTGTAATAATTGCTAACTGCTAATTATTACCGGTACAGCGGTCATTTTATATTATGAGGTTTTCACTTATTCGCTTTCGTCTTCAACATCGTCAGTGTTGTTTTCGTTTTCGTCATCTGATGAAACAACACTCGTTAATGTGTCATTTGCCGATGCTGCGGGAGCGGCATTCATTGCGGCAGCGGCTGATGCCGTTATCATCAGTGTGAGTACCATTGCCGAAACTTTTCTGTAATATCTATTCTGCATATTTGCGACACTCCTTTTTTATATTTCGTTTTCTTTGGTTATAATATACAATTTCATTTTATCCTCAGTTTGAAATTCTTTTGAAATAACATTTAATATTACCTTAAATTTTTTCAAGATATTAACATTTCATGTTTTCGGGAATATACTGTATAAAAAGATAATTATTTTCGGGAGATACTTTCATATGACCAATATCAACAATTTCGGGATAATAGGCGGTGACAAACGTCAGTTATACTGTGGAAAATCTGCGGCAGATGACGGTTACGGTGTATATATATGCGGTTTTGAAAAATGTGATGCCCTGCTTGGAATGGACATTTCCGACATAGAAACTACTGTCAGAAAGTCTGATGCAGTCATTCTTCCCCTGCCTGCTACAAAAGACGGTGTTACTCTGAATGCCCCCCTTTCCGATAAAATGATACAGCTGGATGCCCTTTTTGAAATCATACAAAATAAGCCTGTATTCTGCGGAATGTCGCTTCCCTTTAAAAAGGAAAATGTCTTTGACTACAGCACAAGAGAAGAATTTGCCGTTGCAAATGCCGTTCCCACAAGTGAGGGGGCTATTGAAACAGCCATGCTGGAATATGACGGCACTATCAACAATTCAAAATGCCTTGTTGCAGGCTATGGCAGAATAGGGCGTGTGCTTTCGGATATGCTGGCAGGTCTGGGGGCTGACGTGACGGTCAGTGCAAGAAGCCTCAAAGATATTGAATTTATCAAAGCAAGAGGTTTTCATGCCGTCAGTACAAACGATATTCACGGAAAATTTGATATAATTTTCAATACCGTTCCCCATATGATATTCAATGCACACATACTTGCCAAAACTGCACTGAATGCACTTGTGATAGATTTAGCCTCCATGCCCGGTGGAGTTGACTTTTCCGCTGCAAAAAGGCTTAATATCAAAACGGTTCATGCCCTGTCACTGCCCGGAAAGGTTGCTCCCAAGTCTTCCGGCATTATCATCAAAAATGCCGTATATAACATTATCAGGGAGGAAAATTTATGAATGCCGTCAAAATAGGCTTTGCCATGTGCGGTTCGTTCTGCACCTTCTCAAAGGCACTTCAACAAATGGAAGTTTTGCTCAGCAAAGGTTATGAAGTCATACCGATTATGTCTTTCAATGCATACTCCACAGATACACGTTTTGGAAAAGCAAAGGATATTTGCGATAAAATCAGAGATTTATGCCAAAAAGACATCATCTGCACAATCAAAGACGCTGAACCGATAGGTCCTAAAAAAATCACTGATATAATGCTTGTTGCCCCCTGCACAGGCAATACCCTTGCAAAACTCGCCAATGCCGTTACAGATACCCCTGTAACAATGGCGGTAAAGTCACACCTGCGACAGCAAAAACCTGTTATTATCACTATCGCCACCAATGACGCTCTCGGTGCCTCTGCACAGAATATAGGCAAACTGATGAATACACGGCATTATTACTTCGTACCTTTTAAACAGGACAATCCCCTGGAAAAGCCCAACTCTCTTGTAGCGGATTTTTCACTTATCCCCGATACCCTCTCATATGCACTCAATCATAAACAATTACAGCCTGTCCTCATTTAAAAAAGGCAGTACAGAATTAAAGCACAAAATTCTGTACTGCCTTTGATTATTCTATTAAACAGCCTTATGTATTATAACAAATCATAATCTGCCTCTTCAATTCCCGTGAAATGAACACTGCTCTGTGAGGCAGATGAACCGGAAGACACTGAAGAAGAATCCGACGCCGTTGATGATGAACCGCCGCTGCCAAGAGGATTTTTAAACAAAGTAATATACGCTGTTACACCAAGGGCTATCATCAGTATCACTATGATGATGACAGGAACGATTACTTTATTCGGCGTTTTGGGAACGGTTACACGGTTTACTCCCATATTTGACGCAACAACTTTCGCATTTTCATCATGTTTCATAGGCTCTGCCGCTACTTCTTTCTGCTGCCATGCCTCTTCCTGAATGCCGTTGTTGTCATTCATGCCCATCTTGCCTGCATACATCTGTCTTTTCAGATTCTTTACGTAGGATGTCTGGTCAAAATTCGGATCTGACGGAACCTGCTGCGGAGGAAGGTCACTCAGTCTTTCACCTGTTGAAGTCACTTCGCTTCTCTCCTGCTGTATCGGCTGCAACGGCTGATTGACTCCCATCGGGGCATTTGACGTTGTCCATTGTCTCTGCGGACGAGGCTGTCTGGGCTGTACTGGTCTTTGCTGCTGCATAGGCTGTTGTACAGGCTGCTGCATAGGTAGCTGCTGCATGGGCGGCTGCTGCATGGGCGGCTGTACAGGTCTCTGCAGCTGTTCATTCGGATCCGCTGTCCATTGTCTTTGAGGACGGGGCTGCCTTTGCTGTACAGAACGCTGCGGCTGCTGTTGTACAGGCTGCTGCATAGGCGGCTGCTGCATGGGCT
>DBXL01000213.1:0-4222 GCA_002309275.1 Ruminococcaceae bacterium UBA1213
TATGGCTGAACTATGACGGCACGGAAATCGAAAAAGACGAAAATGTCGAATACGGCACAATGCCCGAATATAACGGCACAACTCCCACAAAGGCTGACGAAGAATTTTACACCTATACATTCAGCGGCTGGAATAAAGAAATAACGACAGTTACAGGCAATGTCACCTACACGGCACAATTCAAAGAAACTCCCAAATATACAGGCAGTGTTACAGTTTGTGACGGCACAAACATAGCGTATAATATTCCCTATTCGAGTAACTGGAATTATTCTATTTCAGGTTCAGACCAGATATATCCGTCAACAATGCTTGCAGGTTTGACGGGCAAAAATCTGTATTCTATGACATTCTATTCAAGTGATGATGTTGAAACAGATGTCAAGGGTATGCAGGTATATCTTGCAGAAGTGGATTTTTCAGCACTTCCCGATAAATATGCAAAGGCTGAAAACGGTGTTATCAATCTGTATGATGTAGATGATAACCACATAAAAGATACTTTCACAGCAACAAACTTTACGGCAGTAAAGGTATTTGACGGCGACTACGATTTCGGAAGCGGTGAAAATGTCATTGAATTTGATACACCGTACACTTACAACGGCGGTAATCTTATGGTCATCATTCAGAATACATCAAGTGGTACAAAGCATACTGATAAGCATTTTTACGGTATTCGGGAACAGGCAAACGGTGTATCCCGTGACAGATATACCACCAATAATTATACTTATGCCCGAGATTTCCTTGCGAAGTGTACATTCGGCTATGCTTATACGGAAAAATACACGGTGACTTGGAAAGACGCTGACGGCACTGTCCTTGAAACAGATACAGACCTTTATGCAGGCACAATGCCCGAATTTAACGGCACTGTTCCGACTGCACCGCAGGATTATTTCTTCAAAGGCTGGACACCCGATATTTCAGCCGTTACAGGAGATGTGACCTACACGGCAGTATATGAACACAATCCCTATACCGTCACATTTGACGAGGACAACGGAAATACCACTACACAGACGGTCAGTGCAAACGGTAACGCACAATACTATGAACCCGAAAAAGACGGCTATGTATTTGCAGGCTGGTATCTTGACGATACGATGTACGATTTTGATGAATCTGTCACAGACGATATTACCCTTACAGCACACTGGATTGACAGTTCTCTTGCAAAGCCTATTGCAGTCGGTACGGTATTCTATAAGGGCGATTTGGTAGATTTCGGCGGTTACTATATCAACCACGATGACGAGGACGGTGGAGTCGATGCCCGAAGCTATGATTTATGTGCAATCAGCTATATTGCATACGATACAAATTGTAGTCAGTATAAAATATGTGGCAGTAGTAATAATACTATTATATGGCTGACTTCTGAATATTACGGCACAAATATCGGTATAAAAGTAGTCGGCGGTGACGGCACAGAAGAAAATCCGTTTACATTTGCAGTAGTTATGCCCGATACAAAGCATACGGTCACTTGGATAGGCACAGACGGCACTACCCTTGAAACAGATACCGATGTACCGTTTGGCACAACTCCCATGTTTGACGGCACAATTACAGTACCCGACGGAAAAACACTTTACTGGACAGACGGCACAAATACTTATGCAAGCAATAATTTGCCTGTTGTCACAGGTGATGTCACCTACACGGCTGTATTTTCAGATGTGAAATCTCTTGCAGTCGGCACGGTGTTCAGCCTTGACGATACAGTAGAGTTCGGCAAAAAAAACTATTTCAACGATTGGGATGAAAACGGCGAAGTAGACTCTTTCAGAGGTATAGACATTGCAATATTCGCAGAGCCTGAATATGACGGTGTTTTGTATTGGATAAAAGATAAGAACAGCGGTTACGGCTTTGGCGTAACTTCTCCCACAGATTTCGGCACGGATTTCCAAGTAAAAGTAGTCGGCGGTGACGGCACAAAAGACAGACCGTTTATATTCAAGATACTTGACGAAACGGAAAGCCTGTTCAAAGTAATGTTTGTATCTGACGGTAAGATTGTGGCAGATAAATGCGTTGAAAGAGGTAACACTGTATCGTCATATTATATCGACGAAAAAGACGGTTACATATTGGCAGGCTGGCTTGACGAAAATGGAAATGTCTTTAACTTTGACACACCCATTACAGCGGATATGACTCTTACGGCAAAATGGTCACAGCCTCGCACAATTTCATTTGTGGCAGAAGGTGGTACAACACCAATCTATACGGAAATCATTGCAGACGGTGAGGATTGTAAATAGGATTATAATGAATGGCACGACACCCAAAAAGGTGACGAATGGTTATTCCTGGGCTGGTACACGGCTGACGGTGTAAAATTCGACTTCACTCAGCCTGTCACGGAAGACGTTACCCTTTATGAAAACTGGATACTCCTTTCGGAATATGACGGAATTGTTGTAACGCTGAAAAATTATGACGATGTATTTGCCATACTCCCTCTGCATGAGGGCGACAAACTGCCTGCACAATACAACTATGATGACTCTGTAATTGAATATGGCTTTATCTTTGACGGCTGGCTTGACGAAAACGGAAATCAGTTTGATGTTGATACACCTTTTATGGAAAATATGACACTTACGGAACACTGGATAAAAGATCCTGACTTTACAGGTCACTATGTCACATTCAAAGACGGCGACAAGATATATAGAATAATCGGTGCAGATGACGGCAAAAGAGTACCTTATACCCCCCCAGTGAGCAATAAAAAAGGCTATGAATTTATGGGCTGGTACTATGGTGATACGGAGATTTGGGACATGACCGTTACAGAGGATATTGTTGTACAGGCAAGGTGGCTCAAAAATGAGGTCAATATACAGTTTATTGATGTCAACGGCAAGGAAAAATCTACTTTGACAGTCACTCCCATAGATAACTCTTTTAAAAATGTTACCGTGACGGAAATACCCTCCGCACCGTATCTTGACGGCTATGAGTTCAAAGGCTGGACAATCGGCACGGATACAACTCTCCATACCAATGCGGATTTACTTAAATTAGCTCTTACAGTGCTTGCAAGAACCGCTCCTGATGATGATATTATCGTTAATGAAGTGTACGAGCAGAAGCAAACGGAATTTACTGTTACAGTAGTGGGCGGTACGATAAAAGACGGTGATGTAACAGGTACTTTCAAACCCTCAGACCAGGTTTATGTAACGGCAACAGGCGGTTCAGCAGGACAGGTATTCTCGCATTGGGAGAAAGACGGCATTATCGTCGGCTATGAAGAAACGTATGCATTCCGTATGCCGTCATTCGATACAAAGCTTACAGCCGTATATAAGACGATTCCCGAAGAAAAAGTAGGTACGGCATATATTGAAAGCGTGACAGCGTTCCCCGAAAGCAATAAAGTATCCTTTGTATCAGTGGTATCAGTGCCTGACAATAAGAGAATACTTCGTGCAGGTGTTGTTGCGAACACGGAGGACGCTCTGAACGGTGAAGAACTCACCATTGACAATACACGCTTCCAGAGCTATAATTCCACAACGTGCAGAAGCTACACCACTTTCAAATACACGTTTACAAAGGGAAATGTAAATGAAGTATGGTGTGTAAGAGCCTACGTTCAGTACACGGATAAAGACGGAAACATCTATGAAACCTATGGCGATATGGTAAAGGCTGACAAAGACGGAAGAATAAACGGGGTGTAAGTGTATGAAAAAAAATTATGAATCACTCGAAATGCAGATAACGGAATTTGAAACGGAAGATGTGATTGCAACATCCAACCACAACCTTCAAAACTCCGACCTTTTCGGAGAGCCGACGGAATCGGGTACAGGCGAAGACGGAAGAGAATACTAAATAAAACGGTCTGAATAACTTAAAAGGCATAAAAAATGTATGATATAATCCCCATAAAGTAGCCTTGAAAACTTTTTGTTTTTTCAAGTGTCCACTCTATGGGGATTATATTTCAGAGCATTTTTTATTTTTTGCAAAAATAAAAATGAGGAATGCAGAATACATTCCACATTCCTCACTCCTAATTTGTCATTTATCAGAATTTGCCTTCTTTAGCAGCTTCTTCAACGCTAACTGCAACAGCAACAGTTGCACCAACCATGGGGTTGTTGCCCATGCCGATAAGTCCCATCATTTCAACGTGAGCGGGAACGGAGCTGGAGCCTGCAAACTGTGCGTCTGAGTGCATACGTCCCATTGTATC
>DBXL01000213.1:4251-4874 GCA_002309275.1 Ruminococcaceae bacterium UBA1213
AGTGTACGACCTGTACCGCCGCCTGATGCAACAGAGAAATATTTCTTGCCCTGTTCATTGCATTCTTTCTTATAAGTACCTGCAACAGGATGCTGGAAACGTGTGGGGTTCGTGGAGTTGCCTGTGATGGAAACGCCGACATTTTCATGGTGCATGATAGCAACGCCTTCCTGTACGTCATCTGCACCATAGCATTTTACAGTTGCTCTCAAGCCTGTTGAGAAAGGCTTTTCATAGATTACTTTCAATTCAGCTGTCTTGTAGTCATACTTTGTTTCAACGAATGTAAAGCCGTTGATTCTGGAGATAATCTGAGCAGCGTCTTTTCCGAGACCGTTGAGGATAACACGCAAGGGTTTCTGACGTACTTTGTTAGCCTTTTCAGCGATACCGATAGCACCCTCTGCAGCAGCGAACGACTCGTGACCTGCAAGGAAACAGAAACATTCTGTTTCTTCTTCAAGGAGCATTTTGCCGAGATTACCGTGACCGAGACCAACTTTTCTGTGGTCTGCAACGGAGCCGGGAATACAGAAAGCCTGCAAGCCCTCACCGATTGCGGCGGCAGCGTCAGCAGCACGGCGACAGCCCTTTTTGATTGCGATAGCTGCACCTACTGTGTA
>DBXL01000213.1:4893-5442 GCA_002309275.1 Ruminococcaceae bacterium UBA1213
GCATTTTCAAAGCATATCGGCTGAATTTTCTTTACCTGAGCATATACATCAAGACCTGCGTCTTTTGTGATTTTTTCAGCTTCTTCAATGGAAGCGATACCATAGCTGTTAAGAACAGCATTTATCTGGTCGATTCTTCTTTCATATGATTCAAACAGAGCCATTTTATTACTCCTTTCTCGGATCGATTATTTTAGCCGCATCTGCAACACGTCCATACTGACCTTTTGCTTTTTCCCAAGCTTCATTGGGCTCAAGTCCCTGCTTGATGAAGTCTGTCATTTTGCCAAGGCTTACGAACTGATAGCCGATAACTTCATCATTTTCATCAAGGGCGATACCTGTTACATAGCCTTCTGCCATTTCAAGATAACGTACACCCTTTTCTTTTGTAGCGTACATGGTACCAACCTGTGACCTCAAGCCTTTGCCCAAGTCCTCAAGACCTGCACCTACTGCAAGACCGTCATCAGAGAATGCACTCTGCGTTCTGCCGTAAACAATCTGGAGGAACAGTTCACGCATAGCAGTATTGATAGCATCACAAAC
>DBXL01000213.1:5587-8700 GCA_002309275.1 Ruminococcaceae bacterium UBA1213
TGTGTAAAGCCTGAAATATCACCGATTTGCTTTGCGTGTACCCATTTGCCCTCTTCGGGTATAGGAGCAGGCTCGTGCTTTGCACCCTTTGCAACAGGACACATCATTTGTACTTCTTTTGTGTAAATCATGTGGATCTCCTTTCAATAATTGAAATTTTAGGAATGGCATATCTGCTTTATCGGCAGATACAAAAATCCCGTTCTATTATATTATAATTATTTCTTGTAATAATTTCAACATTTTTTTAAAATATTTTTATGGAATTTTTGTTTCGATATAATAAACTTTTCGGTTTCGACAACAAGCAGTGGTATCATTGAAAGTATTGCGACTATTATCCATTGAAATGCCGTAAGTGATACTGCCTTAAATATATCTGCAAGGAATGGAACGGATATGACAGATATTTGCATAACAATTCCTGTTAAAAATGCCAATATCAATTTTGGATTTCCCGAAATGCCTGTTTTAAAAATGGATTTTTCACTTTTTAAATTGAAGGAGTGCACAAGCTGACTGATACTCAATACGGCAAATGTCATTGTACGCCCTGTATTGATGTCAAAATATACCCGCCCTATTGTGAACGCCAGAAATGCCAGTGCACCTATGAAACAGCCCTCTATAATAATGCTTCTGCCTGCACCGCCTGAAAATATGCCATGCTCTTTGTCTGACGGCTTCTGCATTATATCCTCTCTTGCAGGCTCTGCACCGAGTGCCAGAGCAGGCAGGGAGTCTGTTACAAGATTTACCCATAAAAGCTGTATCGCCAACAGCGGTGACGGCAGTTTTAAAAGAAATGCACACAGTACGGTCAATATCTCCCCTATATTGCTCGACAAAAGGAAATGCACGGTTTTCTTTATATTTTCAAATATCCCTCTCCCCTGCTCCACCGCCTCCACTATCGTGGCAAAATTATCATCTGTCAGTATCATGTCAGCGGAATTTTTAGCAACGTCTGTACCGCTTATGCCCATTGCACAGCCTATATCTGCACATCTCAGGGCAGGTGCGTCATTCACTCCGTCACCCGTCATGGCGGTGACTGCTCCCCTTGACTGAAATGCTTTTACAATCCTCACTTTATGCTCAGGCGATACCCTTGCAAATACCGTATATTTATAAATATCCCTTTCAAGCTCCCTTTGCGGTATCAAGTCAAGTTCATTTCCCGTAACGGCACTGTCCCCCTCTTTATAAATCCCTATTTCCTTTGCAATGGCTTTTGCTGTTATGATATGGTCGCCTGTTATCATCACTGTATGAATGCCTGCTTTACGGCACATCTCAACAGCAGATCTTGCCTGTGGTCTGGGCGGATCGGTCATTCCTATCAGTCCGCTGAATGTCAATTCCCTTTCAAGCTCGCTTTCCGACGGCATTCTTTCAAAATCCCTGTATGCTACCGCTATTACTCTCATAGCCCTTTGGGCAAGGGAATTATTCATAAAAGTGATTCTGCTCCTGTTTATGTCTGCAATCCCTGAAAAAGTTTTTTCATGCCTGCACATCGGCAGTATCACATCACAAGCCCCTTTGATTATCTCCCTGTAACCGCTTTTATATCTATGCACCGTTATCATATATTTTTTCTTTGAGTCAAAAGGCACTTCGTGCACTCTCGGATAACTCTTTTCAAGCTGATTCTTTGACACTCCCCCATCTGCACAAGCCGTCACAAGTGCCGTTTCAGTGGGATCGCCCTCTGCACGAAATCCGACTTTTGTTTCATGCAGAATACTGTTATTGCATAAAGCCGACAGCTCCAGTGTCTTATTTTTATCGGCAGAATACACTTCCGCAACTGTCATTTTATTTTGTGTAAGAGTCCCCGTCTTGTCCGAACATATCACACTTGCACTTCCCAGCGTTTCAACAGCAGGCAAATGTCTGATAATAGCCCTGTGCAGAGCCATTTTTCTCACACCCAATGCAAGCACTATCGTCACTACCGCCGGCAAGCCTTCGGGAATTGCCGCTACTGCAAGACTTATTGCTATCATAAACATCTCCAGCGGCGGCACTTTCTGGATAACTCCCAATATGAATATTACCACGCATATTCCAAGTGCGGATATGCCTAAAATTTTTCCCGTCTTGGCAAGGCTTTTTTGCAAGGGAGTTTCGGGAGATTCCTCCCTGTCTATCATTTCGGCAATTTTTCCGACTTGCGTATTCATTCCCGTTTCCACCACGATTGCCGTACCATGCCCCGAAGTGATAAAAGTTGATGAATAAATCATATTATGCCTGTCTGCAAGCGGTGTATTTTCCGATAAAATCCCGTCATGCTTCTCAGACGGCACAGCCTCCCCCGTTAATGAAGATTCATCTGCTTTTAAAGATGAACTGCTTATAATGCGACAATCTGCACATATCATATCCCCTGCTTCAAATGTGATAATGTCCCCTGCTGTCAATTCATCTGACGGGATATTTTCAATTTTGCCGTTTCTTATCACCCTCGAATGCGGTGAGGAAAGCTTTTTTAAAGCATCTATCGCCTTTTCCGCACGGCATTCCTGCACAGTCCCGACAATCGCATTCAATACAACTATCAGCAGTATCATGACAGGATCAATAAAATCCCCCTCCCCTGACATGAATGCCGTAAAAAAAGATATTCCTGCCGCTACAAGAAGTATCAGCACCATGAAATCCTTGAACTGCATCAGAAACTTAATAAAAATCCCCTGTTTTTTCTTCTGCACAAGAGAATTTCTTCCATATTTTGCAATACGCTTTTTTGCTTCCGAAAAAGTCAGACCTTTGTTTATATCCGTATCAAGACTTTCTGCAATCTGCTGATAAGTAATGCTATGCCAATTCATGTTTTCACTCTCCCGTAAAATTGCCTTTTTGCAATCTATATGAGAGAAACATAAAAATAATACTCCTGCAAAAAACGGTACTGCATTTTAATTTCATGCAGTACCGCTTTTTTCTCAGTCCTCAAAGTCTATTTCGTCGAAGTCTTCGCTGGCATCAAACTCATCAAGCAGTTTTCTTAAATCGTCTGTACTTAAACCATTCAGTTTTTCAAGGAAATCTTTATATTCCTCCTCATCTTCGCCGTCATCATCTTCATCATACTCGTCATCGTC
>DBXL01000213.1:8778-8958 GCA_002309275.1 Ruminococcaceae bacterium UBA1213
CCCGCCGTCATCTTCAGCGGAAAAAATCTTCTCAAATTCCTCGTCATCATTCATATCCTCGTCATCGCCGAAATCCTTTTCAAGATAGAACGTGTAACCGCTTATGTAAAACATATATGCCCCCGTATCCCCCTGAACAGACGGACTGTACTGCGATACAACGTGCTTTACTTCATAGCC
>DBXL01000055.1:0-9104 GCA_002309275.1 Ruminococcaceae bacterium UBA1213
TACTATGATACACCGAATTACAGACTGATAAGAACATCAGTTGAAAAACCGCCTTTCAAGGAAAAAATAAGACTCCGTTCCTATGGAATCGCAACAGATACCTCTCCTGTCTTTCTGGAACTCAAAAGAAAGGCTTATGGAATCGTTTATAAAAGGCGAGTGCAGTCAACTATCCCTCTTGTGCAGAAATTCTTTGACGGAGAAGGCGATATATGTGCAGGCGGTCAGATAAACAAGGAAATAACAACTTTCCGTGACTACTATCAAACGCTTGTACCGGCGTGTATGATAATTTATGACAGAGTGGCATATTTTCAGCCTGACGGAGATTTAAGACTGACCATTGACCACAATCCCCGTTACAGATATGATGACCTTGATTTGAGGGTATCTATGGACGGCAACTCTCTTTTAAAAGACGGCTACACGATATTGGAAGTAAAAGTACAGCAGGCTGTACCGCTGTGGCTTTCGGATATTCTGACAAAAGGCAAAATCTATAAAGGCAGTTTCTCCAAATACGGTGAGGCTTACAGACAACAGCTTCTCCGTACAAGAAATTTATAAAAGAAAGGAAAATTTATTATGTTTGATTCTATTTTTACCACTACCCCGACAGCCGCACAATTCTTTATTATGGCACTTTCTGCCGTTGTTTCAGGCTTTATATATGCATGGATAATGTCCTTTAAAATCCGTGCAAAAAAACGCTTTTTCATGGTAATGGCAATCATTCCTTTCATGGTTGCGGCAGTAATCGCATTTGTAAAGGGAAATATCGGTGCAGGCGTTGCAATAGGCGGTGCATTCAGTCTGATTCGTTTCAGAAGTGCTCAGGGCAGTGCCGATGAAATTGCAGCTATACTTATTGCTATGGGTTCAGGCATCGCTTTCGGCATGGGCTACATCGGCTACGGCATTGTCATTCTTCTTGGAATGGCAGTGATATTCCTTGTTCTCTCATTCCTGCCGATATTTGAGCATAAGAGTATGTCAGAGGACAGACTGCTCAGAATTACTATTCCCGAATCCCTTGAGTATTCCGGTGCATTTGACGATACATTTGCACATTATCTTAAAAGCTGGGAGAATGCAGGCGTTAAAACAACAGGCATGGGTTCCATGTTCCGTCTTTCCTTCAAGATACAAATGAAAGATCCCTCTGAAGAAAAGGCTTTCATAGACGAGATACGCACCAAAAACGGCAATCTTGAAATAGCCGTACTCCCCTACACAGAACCCCAAAACCAACTCTAAACAATGTGCAATTTGCAATGTGCAATTTGCAATGTGCAGTGGCTTTAATAAAGCGAGTTTTGAGAGTAAAGCGGAAATATCTCCACTCTCCACTCTCAACTCTCCACTCTAACACAAAAGGAGATGTAATTTATGCATAAAAAATGTTTGGCGATATTTATGGCACTTGTGATTTCTACGGCAGTATGTGCAGGCTGTTCCGACAGTTCAGCACAAAATTCTGAAAATTCAAATACAGCCTCAACTGTTTCGCAGGCTTCGACAACTTCCAATGAAACTTCTGCAACACAAAATTCCACAGCGGAAAACTCAAATTTTGCTGACGGCGATTATAAAGATGTGACTTCTGAAGACGTGAATGCAACAATAACCCTTTCGGGCAGTGAGGGTACTATATCCGATACCACGAGGGGCAGTTCGGGCAGTGAAGTTACCATTACTTCAAAAGGCACTTATAAAGTGACGGGTTCATCTGAAAATGTGACTATCACCGTTGACGACAGCACAAAATCGGGTAATATATATCTGATACTTGACAATGTTTCAATGAAAAACTCCTCAAATGCTTGTATCAATATACAGTCATGCGATAAAGTGATTATACAGTGTGTCGGAGAAAATACGATAGAATGCTCTAATACCGACAGCAGTTCCAAAATTGACGGTGCGATTTATGCAAAAGATGATGTCACTATCAACGGTGAGGGAAGTCTGAATGTAAAATCAAGCCTGCATGGAATCGTTTGCAAGAATGACCTGAAAATAACGGGTGCAAAACTGACTGTAAAGGCTGACAATATCGGTATTCAGGCTGACGACAGCGTAAAAATCGGCGGAGGTGATATTGAAATCACTTCGGGACATGACGGAATACATCTTGCAAATGATGACAATACAAGTATGTTCTATATATCAGACGGCAGTTTGTATATAGAAACGGATTATGACGGAATTTCCGTTAAAGCAGGCAGTGACAATGCAGACTTTACAGGATATGTTGAGCTTGCAGGCGGTACGGTTGATATATTGGCAGGCGGTGGCTCCGACAATTCCAAGAACAGCGATACATCTCAAAAGGCTGTTAAGTGTGACGGCGATATTTTGATGAACGGTACAACCCTCACTGTATCAAGTGCAGATGACGCAGTTCACTCAAATGCAAATATTACGGTAAATGCAGGCAGTGCGGAACTTTCCACAAGTGATGACGGTATGACCGCCACAGGCACTATTACCATAAATGACGGCTCAATCAATATCATAAAGTCCTATGAGGGTATAGAGGCACAGGCTTTTGTAATGAATAACGGCGGTGTCTGGGTAGTATCAAGTGATGACGGCATTAATACCGCAGGCGGTTCTGATACAAGCTCAAAAGATGATACTCCATGGGGCAGTACGGATACAAGTGCCAGCCTTACCATCAACGGCGGTTATGTATATGTGAATGCATCGGGTGACGGCTTGGACAGCAACGGCTCTATTTATATCACGGGCGGTACGACGATTGTAGAAGGTCCTACAACAAGCGGAAACGGTGCATTGGATAAAGGCGACGGCAACGGTTGTGTTGCAAGCATAACGGGCGGAACAGTCCTTGCACTCGGCACAACTGATATGGCAGTCAACTTTGATACAGGCTCACAATGCTCTGCACTCGTGAATATATCGGGTGAAAGCGGTACGGAAATTTCCGTTAATGACGGCTCAGACTTCAAATTCACGGCAACAAAGAATTTCGCTTGTGCGGTTTACTCCTCACCGAACATGACGCAGGGCAATTCCTATACACTGACAGCAGGCTCTAATACAGCAAATATGGACTTTACATCTGATTTATATTATAGTGATGTTCAGAGCATGGGCGGTGGCAGAGGTCCTGGCGGTCCTGGCGGTTTCGGTAGATAAAAATATAATGCAGTCGGTAAAAAAAATTTACCGACTGCTTATTTTTTTCTGTTGAAATGAAGGCTGTATTATGTTAAAATAGGGTAAAATCATTATTGGGGAAATTTCCGTGAAAAAGTCTGTAATAATTGCATTGGCAGTATTTTTTATATTGACTGTGAGGGTGTATGCAAAAAATAGTGAAGTATCTCTTTCAATGCACGTCAATGAAGATGTGAAAGCAGAAAAGGCTTTTACTGCATACCTTTCACTTGAAAGCGATTCTGATATAGGTGCCTGCCGTATCAGCATTTCTTATAATAATATGCTTGAACTGAAAAAAATATCTCTTGCAGAAAAAAGTGAAGATGATATTTTATATTACAATGATAACGGCGGTCAGGCTGATATAATTTATATGCCCGAAAATATGCAGGATATAGAATTACATTTCAAGCCGACAGGCTCATGTCAAAAATATGAATTTGATACTTTCATATATGAAGTGTGCGATAAAGAGGGAAATTATCTTGTTTCAGACACGCAATATCACTTTTCACTTGATGTCAGTGAAGAAGATGTTTCAAGTGAAAGCAGTGTTCCTGAAAAGAGCAGGATTTCTGAAAAAGTCATCATTTCGGAAAAAAGCACTGTAAATGCGGATGTTTCAAAGAATACATCAGAGCAGTCGGAAGAAATGAGTGAGCAGAAAAAACAGTATGATGTTTATTACAATGAAAGAACATATACCCAAACGGACTTTTTCATATTTGCGGGTATCGTTATATTGATTTTATTGTGTCTGATATTTGTCTATAAAAGGGGATTCAAAGACGGCAAGAATACCGAAAGAAAAATTGATAAAGGTGGAAAGTAAATTATAGAGTGTGGAGTGTGTGGAGTGGAGAGTGGAGTTGATATACTTGCTTCACTCTTAACTCTCCACTCTCCACACTATCGAAAAGGGAGGATTTTTATATGTCAGAGAAAAATGAAGAATTTGCAAAATTAAGGGAAGAATGCCTGAATTGTCAGAAGTGCGGGCTTTGCTCGACAAGGACAAATGTTGTATTCGGAATAGGCGTTGACAATGCGGAAGTTATGTTCATAGGCGAAGGTCCCGGTGAAAACGAGGACTTGCAGGGAGAGCCTTTTGTTGGACGTGGCGGACAGCTTCTTGATAAAATGCTTGCAGCAGTTGACCTCGACAGAAAGAAAAATATCTATATTGCAAATATAGTAAAATGCAGACCGCCTCAAAACCGTGACCCCTTGCCCGAAGAACAGGAACAATGCATAGAATGGCTCAGAAAGCAATTCAAAATATTAAGACCGAAAATAATCGTATGTCTTGGCAGGATTGCCGCTGCAAAAATTATCAAGCCTGATTTCAAGATAATGAAAGAGCATGGCATATTTTTTGAAAAGAACGGAGTTCTGATGATGGCAATTCTGCACCCTGCGGCACTTCTCAGAAATCCCAATAACAAGCCTGCTGCATTTGAGGATTTCCTTAAACTTCAGGAAAAAATAAAAGAAATCTGCGACCACACCTATACAAATGAGGAATGAGAAGTGAGGAATGAGGAATATTTTTTGCAAATACTTCTTTACTTTTTTATCAAACAGTTGTAAAATTATTGTATAAAGATTTTTTATAGAATGGAGTAGATTGAAATGAAAATCATGGTTGAAACCTCTGCCCGTCACGTACACGTTACCAAAAGTACCCTTGCAGCACTTTTCGGCGAAGGCTACCAGCTTACAAACAAAAAAGACCTTTCACAGCCCGGTCAGTTTGCGTGTTTTGAAAAAGTAACTGTTGTAGGTCCTAAAGGTGAGCTTGTCTGTTCAATACTTGGTCCGGAGCGTCCTGATGACCAGGTTGAGCTCTCATTTTCCGATGCACGCAAAATCGGCATTAATCCGCCTGTAAAAGAGTCCGGTGACGTAAAAGGCACACCCGGCTGTAAACTTATCGGACCGAAAGGTGAAGTTGATATTGAATGTGGTGTAATGGTTGCCAAAAGACATATCCACCTTGATCCGAAAACAGCCGAAGAATTCGGTTTGAAAGACAAGCAGGTTGTAAGCGTAAAGACAGGCAAAGACGGCAGAGAACTCATATTCGGTGATGTAGTCGTAAGAGTAAGCCCCAGATTTGCACCTGCTATGCATATTGATACAGATGAATCCAATGCAGCTTGTGGACCTGTTGAGGGCGAAATACTTGTTTAATGTGCAGTTTGCAATGTGCAATGTGCAGATATTTTTAACGGCAGGTTCATTCCGTTTGATTTAGAAAAAAATTATCCGCAAAATGTCATGAAAGGCATTTTGCGGATTTTTTGCATTTGCTTGCTGTTATCAATAATTGCACATTGCACATTGCACATTGCTAATTGCTAATTGTTTACGGCGTGGTGGAAGGTGGGAACGGTGTCGGCGATAAGCTGTTCCACCCTGTCAGCCTGATTTCTGTGAGCGGCTATATACAGCCTTGACAGATTTTTCAAAAACATATCATTGTCAAATTCAATAGGCTTTCCAATGTATATTTTTTTGTTGTCGGTTTTTGTAATGCCTTCTTCATTGAGCAGGAGTTCTTCATACAGCTTTTCACCGGGACGCAAGCCTGTATATTCTATTTTAATATCTTCATCGGGCTTGAAGCCTGAAAGACGTATGAGATTTTCTGCAAGCACTCTTATTTTGACAGGCTCGCCCATGTCGAGAATGAATATTTCACCGCCTTTTGCAAGACTGCCTGCCGTCAGTACAAGTGACACCGCTTCCGGAATGGTCATGAAATAGCGGATAATATCGGGGTGAGTGACGGTAACAGGACCGCCTGAGCGAATCTGTTCTTTAAAGAGGGGGATAACAGAGCCGTTTGAGCCGAGAACATTTCCAAATCTCACGGCAACAAAATTGGTATATTTACTTCTCCTGCCCATCATCTGAATAATCATTTCACATATACGCTTTGACGCTCCCATGATATTGGTAGGATTCACGGCTTTATCGGTTGAAATCTGCACAAAGTTCTTTACACGGTATTTATCCGCCACTTCTGCAAGTTTCAGAGTGCCGAATACGTTGTTTTTAACAGCCTCTTCGGGATTGTTTTCCATAAGGGGAACGTGTTTATGTGCAGCGGCATGAAAGACAACGTCTATGTTTTTATTTTTAAAGATGTGTTCAAGCTTTTTCTTGTCACGCACTGACGCTATCTGCACTTCAAATGAAAGGTCTTTTCCGTGTTTTCTGATAAGCTCCTGCTGAATGTCATAGGCATTGTTTTCATAAATATCGAGAATGATAAGATGTTTGGGATGAAGTCTTGCAATCTGCCGGCAAAGCTCCGAACCGATGGAACCGCCTCCGCCTGTTACAAGCACCGTTTGACCGATAATATATTTACCGTATTTTTCGGTATCAAACACAACAGGCTCTCTGCCGAGCAAATCTTCAACTTCAACTTGTCTTATGGAAGAAGTTATTGATGCACCCGAAGTCATTAAATTATACATACCCGGGATAATTTTTACTTCACAGTGGGTGTCTGCACATATATCAAGGATTCTTTTTTTGTCTGCAACGCTTATCTGGGAGATGGTGAAAAGAATGGCTTCAATATCGTTTTCATAGCAAAGTCTTGGAATATCGTTGGTAGTGCCTGCCACTTTTATTCCTGCAATACGTCTGTTGAGCTTGTCCTTGTCATCATCTACGAGGCATACGGGAATATATTCATTCCACGCCGCCTTTGAAAGCTCTGTAAGCACCGAAAAAGCGGTTTCACCTGCACCCACTATCAAAAGACGTTTGCTTGCTTTTCCGGCGAGATTACGCCGTTCAAGAATTTTGTTGAGTCTGTAAATGATTCGGAACATCATCACCAGCAGAGTGGACATCATTGCATAAGTGATATATACCCGTGAGCCGAGATTGATGTCGGCATACCATATGCTTGCGGTCATCGTGCAGGACATGAAAGCAAGGTTTGCCGTGAGGGAGGCTATCAGTGCATAAAAAAAGTCCTCAATGTCGGCATACCGCCATAGCTTGTCATAGAGCCTGAAAAGAACGAACACGACTGAAAAACATATATTTGCGGCAATCAGTCCCGTGAAGAATATATTTTCATATCCCCTGAGGAAAAAGGTATTTTTATTCACGGAAAAGGATATGTAAAAAGAAAGGTTCCACAAAATAAAATCTGATATAAACAAGACACTGCGTCTGTTTTTTCTGAAAATACTGTTCATAGAAATTCTGTCCTTTTCAAATTATACACAATCATTATATTACACTTTCTTCAAAAAAACAATAGTAATATTTTTTTAATGCATAATGAAAAGGGTTTTTAAAAAAAATTGGTGATAATTTATAAAATATGTATTGAATGTTTCGGAAAAATGGATTATAATAGAAATGGTTATAAAATTTGGTAAAAATTTTTTTAGAATGGAGCGATGATATGAGAAATATTCTGTTTGTTGCGTCAGAGTGCTATCCGTTCATCAAAACGGGCGGATTGGCAGACGTTGTGGGAGCATTGCCCAAAATGCTCAACAAAGATCAGTTTGATGTTCGTGTAGTTGTCCCCAAGTATATGTGTATTCCGTGGGAGTACCGTCAGCACTTCAATTATGTGACAAGCTTCTATATGGATTTGGGTTATATGCCCAATCATGTATATGTCGGCATAATGGAGTATTATTTTGAAGGCATACACTACTACTTTATAGACAATGAAGGCTATTTCGGCGGTGACAAGCCCTACGGTGAAATCAAGTGGGATATTGAGAAGTTTACATTCTTCAGCAAAGCAGCTCTTGCGATTCTCCCTGTTGTAGGCTTCAAGCCTGATATTATACACTGCCATGACTGGCAGGCAGCTCTCGTGCCTGTATTCCTCCGTACCCTGTATAAAGACAATGGTTTCTTCTGGGGTACAAAAACCATTATGACCATACACAACCTGAAATTCCAGGGCATTTATGACATCAAGACATTCAGATATTTGACAGCTTTTCCTGAGTATGTGTTCACTCCTGCCAATATGGAATTCAATTATGATGCCAATATGCTGAAAGCGGGTATTGTATTCTCTGACTATGTGACGACTGTAAGTGACACCTATGCAGGTGAGATTCAGATGCCGTATTACGGCGAAGGTCTTGACGGTCTTATGCGTCATAAGAATCATTCTCTTTGCGGTATCGTAAACGGCATAGACTACAATGTATATGCTCCGGAGCATGACATTCAGATTTATGACCACTACACCCCCGAAACATTTGACAAGAAAGTGCATAACAAGCGTGGTTTGCAGGCTGAACTCGGCTTGCCTGAAGACGATAATAAATTTATGATAGCCATGATTACAAGATTGACAGACCAGAAAGGTCTTGACCTTGTCAATTATGTTATTGAGAGAATCGTAGATGAGCATACACAGCTTGTTGTTCTCGGCACAGGTGATGAAAAGTATGAAAACCTGTTCAGACACTATCAGTGGAAGTATCCCGAAAGAGTATCAGCCAATATCTACTATTCTGATAACAGGGCACATAAGCTTTATGCAGCGTCAGATGCAATGCTCATGCCGTCAAGATTTGAGCCTTGTGGTCTTACACAGTTGATAGCACTCCGTTACGGTTCCGTGCCTATCGTGCGTGAAACAGGCGGTCTGAAAGATACTGTACAGCCTTACAACTGGTTTGAAAACAGCGGTACAGGTTTCTCATTTGCGAACTACAATGCAGAAGAAATGCTGAATTCCATCAACTATGCAAAGACAGTTTACTTTACCGACAGAGAGCGTTGGAAAGAAATCGCTATCAGAGGCATGAGAATGGACTATTCATGGAACAATTCTGCAAGACGTTATGAGGAGCTTTATTATCGTCTTACCCCCTGGTACTGATACAATGTGCAATGTGCAATGTGCA
>DBXL01000055.1:9166-11831 GCA_002309275.1 Ruminococcaceae bacterium UBA1213
GCAATGTGCATAGCAATGTGCAATTAATTGAACAATGAAAAAGCGACTGACATTGATAATTGCCGGTCGCTTTTTTATTTTCGATTCCCCATTTCATATAAACATGATAACCGACCAGCAAAGCCAGAATATATGAAAAGCATTTATCAGTATATAATATGAAAGAGTGAGATACAGAAGTATTTTGACGGCTTTTTCATGTTTTACACAGCTTACGGAAAGGCGTATGTGCAGATATGACAGGAGTATCAGAGGCAGACCGCATTTAAAAATAAATCCGCCGATGCCCTGAATATCCGTGCTTAAAAAGGGATTTGCCTCTATGAAAAGCCCGCTTGATACCAGTACAAGCGTAAAGAGATAGTCAAATATATTAAGAATATATATCAAAAGGAGGGTTCGGTCAAATTTATTTTTTGATGTGAGGGAAAGAAGTGCTTTTTTCATAATATTTCTCTTTCTGCAATAAAAATTGCTTTCAAAAATATTGACAAATCATCTGTATTTATTGTACAATAAAGGTGCATTTTTTTATTTAGGAGTGTTAAAGATGTCCAAAATACCGTTTATCACAAAAGAAAAGGCAGAAGAAATTATTAAAGAATATCCTACACCGTTTCACATATACGATGAAAAGGCTATCCGTGAAAATGCAAGAAAGCTGAAACAGGCTTTTTCATGGAATAAGGGCTTTAAAGAGTTTTTTGCAGTGAAGGCAACTCCCAATCCCACTATACTCAAAATTTTGAAAGAAGAGGGCTGTGGAACAGACTGTTCTTCTTATTCGGAACTGCTTATGAGCAAAAAATGCGGTTTCAAGAATCCCGAAATCATGTTTTCTTCCAATGACACGCCCTTTGAGGAATTTCAGTATGCCAATGAGATTGGTGCAATTATCAATCTTGATGATATTACTCATATAGATATGCTCAAAGATGCCTGCGGAATTCCTGAAACGATTTGCTGTCGTTTCAATCCCGGCGGAAAGTTTTCCATATCTACAACTATCATGGATAATCCCGGTGACGCTAAATACGGCATGACAAGAGCACAGATAAAAGAAGCTTTTCTGCGTCTGAAAGAGCTTGGTGCAAAGAATTTCGGCATACACTCTTTTCTTGCCAGCAACACTGTTTCTAATGAATATTATCCCACGCTTGCAGGTATTTTATTCAGACTTGCCGTTGAACTCAGAGATGAAACAGGTGTTGACATTAAATTCATCAACCTGTCAGGCGGCGTAGGCGTACCCTATACACCCGATAAAGAGCCTAATGATATACTTGTGATTGGTGAGGGTGTTAAGAAAGTATTTGAAGAAATTCTCGTTCCTGCGGGCATGGGAGATGTCAGCATTTATACAGAGCTTGGCAGATTCATGCTTGCCCCTTACGGTCACCTTGTTACTACCGCTATACATGAAAAGCACATCTATAAAGAATATATCGGTGTAGATGCGTGTGCAGTCAATTTAATGCGTCCTGCCATGTACGGTGCATATCATCATATCACCGTTCTTGGAAAGGAAAATGCACCCTGCGACCATGTTTATGATATAACAGGCTCACTGTGTGAAAACAACGATAAATTTGCAATAGACAGAAAATTGCCTAAAATAGATATTGGCGATATTCTTGTTATACATGACACAGGTGCACACGGCTTTGCAATGGGCTACAACTACAACGGCAAATTGAAATCTGCGGAACTGCTTTTAAGAGAAGATGGAAGCGTTGTTGAAATCCGTCGCCCCGAAACCGTTGACGACTACTTTGCAACCCTTGACAACTACTGGAACGTTATTGAATGAGGAATTAGAAGTGAGGAATGAGGAATGAATGTCATTCCTCACTTTTAAAAAAAGGGGATTTTTTATGAAAGTAAATGTGAGTATGCGCAACCAAACAAAAAATCTGCCGTCAAATTTCAATCTTTTCAAAACGGTGACGTGGATACTCGGCATATTGACCGTGCTGACAGCAATTTATCCGCCTTTGTATTTTATGTGCAGTGAAAAAGTTCAGGGAACGGTAATCCGTGCCGACTATATGGGTGAGCCCAACCTTGTTTTCATTGAATACTATTTTGAAGGTCAGAGATATACCATTAAAGAACAGGACACGGGCTATCAGTATCCCCATAAAATGACGGAGGGCGAAAACATAGATGTCTATTGTGTGCGTTTTCTGCCGTCGTTTGCGGATACCCCCGCATTTATATGGAATGTCTATTGGATAACGGGAATTTTTGGAGTTATCTTTGCACTGTTTTTATTCCTGATGAAAAATAAAGATAAGCTTTCCAAATACGTTACCGTAAAGACTTATTCGTCTTAAAGGAGGGTTTTTATGCAGGAAAGTACAGAGATAAAAAAGAGTAATTCCAACCCAAAAACTACAAAAATTATAATATTGATACTTTCGGTCATTTTTGTTATTCTGGCAGTAGGTCCGATAATATATCTGATGTGCAGTGACAAAGTGCAGGGAACTGTTATCGGTTCTGACAGCGGTGAGCCTCGCACAATTTCCATAAAATACTATTTGAGCGACCAAAGATATACCGTGACTTTGCGTGATACGGGGCAGTTCGGCTCAATGAAAAGAATGGGGGACACAACAGATATTTATTGTTTGAAATTTATGCCGTCTGTTGCCAATACATT
>DBXL01000184.1 GCA_002309275.1 Ruminococcaceae bacterium UBA1213
TTACCGCCGTTATTACCGCCGTTGTTACCGCCGTTGTTACCGCCGTTGTTACCGCCATTATTACCGCCGTTGTTACCGCCATTATTTCTGGGTTTGTCATTGTTTTTGTTGCCGTTCTGACCTACACCCGTAGCGGAGAATACAACGTTTCCGCTTGCATCAACGATAGTAACAGTTCTTGTTGACTTTTCATAGAAGAGTTTGAGGTTGATAACGCCTACTATATCGTTGCACTTAACGATAAACTCATCTATCTGTGCATCGGTAAGAGAATCATAATTGACAGCACCTGTTCCTGTCAGGAAAGTCTTTGTGCTTTCAATCTTGCTGATAATCGTATTGGCATCTGCCTCGGATATTTCAATCGTGTTGAAATAGTTCTCAGCCTGATTGATATAGTTTGCAGGCAAATATTTGTCATTACCTTCCATATCGACAGATGTACGAAGTTCATCAAGAATCTTTTTTTCTGCACTGTTTATGCCTGCGGCAAAAGCTGACATCGACGCTGTTGCAGCAATCGCTGCTGAAAGCAAGCCTACAGAAATAATCTTAATAGCCTTTTTCATATACATTTCCTTTCTGTAAAGATGGATTGTTCAATATTCCGCAGCGGGCGAAATTTAAACTTGAGATTATTATACTACCAATATTTATTTTTGTCAATCAAAACATTTATAATTTTCCGATAAAAAAACAGGTTTTTTTTGGCAGTCAAAGGATATGCCTTATAATTGTATTACATTTTTACTGTGTATTCCAATGTAAGTTTTAGTCAAAAAGTTAAAAATCAAGCTGTTATATTGACATCCACAGGTTTAATGATTATAATGTTAATGCTATAAAATATAATGAAACAGGGGAGTTTGAATGGAAGAAAAAATTGAACAGCAGCTGCAGTCCCAGCAGATACAGCAGCCTCAGAACGAAAAAGAGATAGATTTGAGAGTTGTATTCGGCATTCTCAGAAAGAATCTTGTGCTGATTGTCATTGTAACGGTGCTTTTCGGAATCGGTGCTTATTTCTATTCATCTTTTTTCATTTCCAAGCAGTATTCCGCAAGTGCGATGATTATTGTCAATAACAAGTCCAATGACAAGAATGTCATCAATACAACGGAGCTTACTGCCGCACAGGACCTTGCGGAAGTGTATTCTATCATTATCAAGTCCGATACTGTTTTACAGCAGGTAATTGACAATCTTCAGCTGAATATGAGTTATGAAACGCTCAATTCCAGAATCAGTGTTTCTGCCGTCAACTCCACGCAGGTGGTAAAAATAACCATGACGCACACTAATGCGGAGTTTGCACAAAAAGTTGTTGCAGAGATTGTGGAAGTTGCACCCCCGATCATTGCGGATAAAGTAGAGGCAGGCTCTGTAAAAGTCATCAGTGCCTCAAAAATAGGAAACGGCGGACAGCCTGTAAGCCCGAATCTCAGAAAAAATGCACTCATAGGTGCATTGGCAGGTATGGCACTTGTGCTTTTGCTGGTGTTCCTCAAAGAGCTTACCAACAATACTTTCAAGACCGAAGATGATATACTTAATACACTGAAGGTTCCGCTTATAGGAATCATTCCCGAAGTTGACGGAAAGGAGTTTAATCAGACATGAGTTCAAGACGCAGACACAGAAAACCGACTACCAAACAGCTTTTCAGCGTTGCTGATGATAATGCACCTTTTTCCTATGTAGAGGCATATAAAATGCTCTGTACGAACCTCGAATTCATCACAGCCGCACAGGACTGCAAGAAAATTATGATAACATCTACCCTTGCCAATGAGGGAAAAACCAATGTTTCAGTCAATCTTGCCCTCACCCTTGCAGGATATGATAAAAAAGTATGTCTTGTAGAGTGCGACTTGCGTCGTCCCAGTGTACACAGATTTCTTAAAGCGAACAGAAACTCTGTAGGTCTTACCAATATTCTTAAAGGTGAGATAACAATCAAAGATGCCATCAACAATGTTACAGGCACAACAATGGATATTCTCCTTTCAGGCTCTACACCGCCCAACCCGTCTGAACTTCTTGCAAGTTCCAAAATGAAGGATCTCATAGATGAGCTTGAAAAAATGTATGACTATGTTATATATGATACGCCGCCTGTCCTTCTGGTAACGGACGCAGCGGCTCTGGGCAAATATATGAATGGTGCTCTCCTCGTTGTAAAGCACAATGCAACAGAAAAAGGTCTTGTATTGAAAGCGAAGGGCTATCTTGATTCGGCAGGCGTTAAAATTCTGGGTGCAATATACAGTATTTACAGTGAGAAGTCGGCAGGCAACTACTATTACTCAAAATATTCTTCATATAACTATTACTATTATTATGGAGGATACTATGGCTATGGCTACGGCTACGGTCACAGGCATAAAAAGAAGTCCGATGAGGATACCGCCGCCGCAACGGAAGAAAAAACAGATAATAGTGAGGAGTAAGTGATGCTCTATGATAGATATGCATTGTCATATACTGCCCGGAATAGATGACGGGGCACAGACGATTGAGGAATCACTTGAACTTCTTGCAATGGAAAAAGAACAGGGGATTAAAAAAATCGTGTTTACACCGCACTTTAATCCCGAAAGACAGGATATGGAAGAATTTCTCGATGCCCGTCAGAGAAGCTTTGAGGCTTTGAAAAATGCCGAAGGCTTTACAGAAATCGGCATTGATACAAAACTCGGCTGTGAAGTCTTCTTTTCTATGCACCTGATAGAAGCGGATATTTCAAAGCTTACTTTTGAAGATACCAAATATATTCTTATCGAATTCCCAACTATGAACAGACCATATGGCATTACCCGTACCATGCAGAATATCCTTGAGCGAGGATATACTCCCATACTCGCCCATGTGGAAAGATATGAGTATTTTACGCATGATCCGATTAAGCTGTATGACCTTGTTTCCATCGGCTGCATAGCACAGGTGAATGCGGCAGCAGTGGTGAATCCGGCACATGTAAAAGGCGTGAATGCACTTCAGTACATCAACTGGGAACTTGCACATATTATATGCAGTGACGCTCACTCCACTGAAAAACGTTCTCCCAATACCAACGCTGCCTATAAGCTCGTTGAAAAAAAACTCGGCTCTCAATACAAAGACTGGCTCGTTAAAAATACCTATGATATTTTCAATAACAGATACTTTGATGAGCCTATTATACAGAAACCTAAAAAATTTCTTGGTCGCTGGCGATAATGAAAAAGCAGTCACTTTTGTGACTGCTCTTTTTGTAAAAAAACTCTTGACAAATATATTTGATATGTGTTATATTATAAATACCTCAAAAGGGGCAATTTTTTTTGTGTCTTTATGAGGGAGGTTTATATATTCCGAAATACCGGGAGGTGCCGTTAATGAGAGTAAAAATAACATTGGCTTGTACAGAGTGCAAGCAGCGTAACTACAACACCATGAAGAACAAGAAAAACGATCCGGACAGACTTGAAATGAACAAATACTGCAGATTCTGCAAAAAGCATACTCTGCATAAGGAAACAAAGTAAGCGGAGGTATCAGGTATGGCTAAGAAAAAAGCTGATGAAAAAAAACCTAATATCTTTGTCAGGGGCTGGAATGGTATTGTAGGTTTCTTCCGTGATATTATCAGGGAGATTAAAAAAATTGTATGGCCGTCCGCTAAGACAACCTTCAGAAATACAGGCATTGTTCTGCTTGTTATGCTGGTTGCCGGATTGGTGATTTTCGGCGTGGATACAGGACTGCACAGTCTTTTCGGACTGGTAATGGATCTTGCCGGAAATTAAAAAAATGAGTGTCGGAGGGAAAAACAGTGTCAAGCAATAAACCGAGATGGTATGTTGTCCATACATATTCAGGATATGAAAAAAAAGTTGCCTCTAATCTCGAAACGACTGTTGAAAACAGAGGATTTAAGGAACTGATAACTGATGTCTGTGTGCCGATAGAAACGGTGACGGAGATAACCGACGACAAACCGAAAACTGTTGAACGCAAGATTTTTCCCGGATATGTATTCGTGAAAATGGTCATGACTGACGATACATGGTATATCGTGAGAAATATCAGAGGCTGTACCGGCTTCGTAGGTCCAAGCTCAAAGCCTATACCGCTTTCCGATGAGGAAGTGAGTGCAATGGGACTTGAAAATCAGACCGAAACAGCAAGCCGTATTGAAGTTGCCTACAAGGTGGGCGACAGGGTACGCATTAAAGATGATTCATTTGACGATGCAGAGGGAACAGTTGCGTTTATCGACATTCCGAACAATATCGTAAGAGTAACCGTTCAGATGTTCGGACAGGATACTCCCGTTGACCTCGCATTGAACAAGGTCGAAATACTGGAGTAAAAGAAAAACAAGCTGATAACGGAGCATATCCGTTGTTATTGAGGGAGCTTTTCCCTCGTGGGAGGAGAGAAAATTTTATATCTCTCCGCATTTTACCACAAATTTTGGAGGTGCAGTAGAAATGGCTCAGAAGGTAACAGGCTTTATTAAGCTTCAGATACCTGCCGGAAAAGCAACGCCGGCACCACCTGTTGGACCGGCTCTCGGTCAGCACGGTGTCAATATCATGGCATTTACAAAGGAATTCAATGAGCGTACAAAGAAAGATATTGGTCTTATCATACCCGTTGTTATCACAGTGTATGCAGACCGCTCATTTACTTTTGTAACAAAGACTCCGCCTGCAGCAGTTCTTATCAAGAAGGCTTGCGGAATTGAATCAGCATCAGGCGAACCCAATAAAAAGAAAGTTGCAAAAATCACAAAAGAGCAGGTTCGTGCAATCGCTGAACAGAAAATGCCCGACCTCAATGCTTCCAGCATTGAAACCGCTTGCAGCATGATAGCAGGTACGGCAAGAAGTATGGGTATTGAAGTAGTCGATTGATTATCAATCCCCGAGTGGGAGGACAACAATAATTTCCGATTTTACCACTGAATAGGGAGGAAAAACCATAATGAAACACGGTAAAAAATATGTCGATGCCGCAAAACTCATCGACAAAACAAAAGCTTATGATTCAAAAGAAGCAATAGATGTTTGCCTCAAGACAGGCACAGCTAAATTTGACGAAACTGTTGAACTTCATGTAAAACTCGGCGTTGACTCACGTCACGCAGACCAGCAGGTTCGTGGTGCCATCGTTCTTCCCAACGGAACAGGCAAGCAGGTAAGAGTTCTTGCAATCTGCAAGGGCGACAATGTTCAGAAGGCTCAGGAAGCCGGTGCTGAATATGTAGGTGCAGAGGAGTTCACTCAGAAAATCCAGAGCGAAGGCTGGACAGACTTTGACGTTCTCATCACAACCCCCGATATGATGGGCTTGGTAGGTCGTCTTGGTAAGATTCTCGGTCCTCGTGGCTTGATGCCGAACCCCAAAGCAGGTACTGTTACACCCGACATCGCTAAGGCTATTAAAGAAGCTAAAGCCGGTAAAATTGAGTACCGTCTTGATAAAACAAATATTATCCACTGTCCGATAGGCAAGGTTTCCTTTGGTACAGACAAGATTGCAGAAAACTTTGATGCACTTGTTAACGCTATCATCAAGGCAAAGCCCGCTGCCGCTAAAGGTCAGTATATCAAATCCGTTGCAGTTGCAACCACTATGGGACCATCTGTAAAAGTAAATCCCGCTAAAATCAACGGAGCAGTTTGATTTTTAGTGTGGAGAGTGCGGAGTGGAGAGTGGAGCAGAGTGTTCGCTTGAAAATTTCGTATTTTCCCCATTTACAATGACAGAGTGAATATGTGGATAAGCGTGGATAACTCCACTCTCAACTCTCCACAC
>DBXL01000125.1:0-1799 GCA_002309275.1 Ruminococcaceae bacterium UBA1213
AATCAAAAAATCAGCGTTGAGAGAAAATCTCAACGCTGATTTTTTTAACTGCACTTTGCTGATTGAATTCAGTCTGCTGCGGAAAATTCTGTGCTGCCCTCAAAAATGTCGGCACTCTCGATAACAGGCTCATCTGTTATGACCTCTTCTATGACCTCTTCCACGTCCGGATTGAAAACATTTGTTTCAGGTGTCTTTATCTTGACAAATGCACAACTATCACGGGGCATTACTACTTCATTTCCCTCAAGCACCGTTCCCATGAGAACTTCTCCGCCCTCAAACTCTTTTGGGATTTCAAATCTTACTTCATGGTCTGCGGCATTGAATACACACATCAATGTATCATTTTCATCAGAACGGATATAGGACATAATCTGACCGTCTGAGTTATAGTCCATTATATCGCCGTCCCTCAGGCATGAACACGCATGACGCATTTTTCCGAGTTCCCTGTACCATTCAAGCAAACTCTTATCCTCTTTTCCCCACGGGAATGTCCTTCTGTTGAACGGATCTTTATAGCCCTCTACTCCCACTTCATCGCCATAGTATATGCACGGCACTCCCGGAAGTGTATATAAAATACCGCTGGCTATTCTCATACGTCTTAAACCGTACTCTCTCTGCTCAGGTGAAAGTTTCGTTGCAGCCTGCCACTCTCTGCCTCTGCCACAAAGTTTCTCACCTGCAAGCAGGGTTATCACTCTCTCTGTGTCATGCGTTCCCAAGTGATTCATCAATGAACGCAATACGGGGCGGGGATAATTTTCAACGATTGTCATGATACTCTCAAACATATATTTGCCGTTTCCAAAATCCAAAAATCCCAATATAGCATCTCTGAACGGATAATTCATTACGCTGTCAAGTTCTTTTCCATAGAGGAATCTTCTTCTTGAGCCGTAACTGTGCTTGTTTGATGCATCTTCCCAAACCTCCCCCAAAAGCAGTGCTTCAGGGTCTTCCGCTTTGATGGCTTCACGGATATACTCTATGAATTCATCGGGCAATTCGTCTGCAACATCAAGTCGCCAACCGCTGTTGCCGTTTCTTATCCACTTGCGGATAATGCCGTTTTCGCCGTTGATGTACTCATTGAAAGAGTTGGAAAGTTCCTCCACTTCAGGCAATGTATTAAAGCCCCACCATGAATTGTATATATTAGGCCAATGTATGAATTTATACCATGTATAGTACGGTGATGACATGGAATTATACGCTCCCAGACTGTCATAACGTCCCTCACGGTTGAAATATTTACTGTCACTGCCCGTATGACTGAATACACCGTCATTGATGATTCTGATACCAAGCTTTCTCGCCTCTGCACAAAGCTCTTTGAAATCCTCCTCTGTGCCAAGAACAGGGTCAATTTTTTCATAGTCGCCTGTATCATAACGGTGATTGGAATAAGCTTCAAATATCGGATTCAGATATATGCACGTTACTCCCAGACTATGCAGATACGGCAATTTCATAGTAATGCCTTTTAAATCGCCCTGAAAGAAATCGGAATTTGTCACCATGCCGAATTCATTGAACTGCCAATCAGGTACTCTGTCCCAATCGGTCTGTATCTTCTTATCGGGATATATGCCTGTTTTTTTCTCCCCTGAGAAATAAAATCTGTCAGGGAATATCTGATACATGATACCGCCTGCAAGCCATTCGGGTGTGGTAAAGTCTGCGTCATAGCACGTAAGCTGAAATCTCGGCTCACAGTCACTCATTCCCTTATAGCCTTCTCCGAAACCGCCTTTCATTATATATCTTCTTCCTTCAGCGGTTTCAAGTCC
>DBXL01000125.1:1844-9653 GCA_002309275.1 Ruminococcaceae bacterium UBA1213
TCATGGTCATCTCCGACCATTCCCGCCCAGAACATTCCATATACTTTTGTATCTCCATATATATCATCTTTTATTGACAAAAATGCTCCCGAACATTTCATCTCTCTCGGCAGCACTATCTTAAAATGCATATCCGTGCCTGATTTGACGGCACCTGTCGGATTACGGTATTCCGCTATCCTTGAATTGAACATTCTCATAAGTCCAAGTCCCCTTATATCGTATTTTGTATAAAATTATATCCTTTTGTCACATTTATGTCAAGCAGACCAAAGTATTAAAAATTAACACTATAATGCTCTATCAAGTGCCAAAGGGGCTCCTCCACAACCGCTTCCACTTTTATTCCGTCTGCCGTGTATTCCTCAGACTGCAATGCTCCGGCTTTTCTTAAAGTCGCTATCACTGCTGCATTCTCAAACGGTACTAAAAGGGTGAATTTTCTCAGTCTTACAGGCAAATTCTCCTCTATTGCATTCAGAAGCTCTTCTATGCCTATGCCCATTTTGGCACATATTCTGACAGTTTCCCTGCCCATAGGCAAATCATCGGGATTTCCCACCAAATCACACTTATTAAATACAGATATAATCGGTCTGTCATTACAGCCCAGCTCCGCAAGAAGTTTATTGGTAACATCAAGGTGAAGTTCAAATTCATTGCTTGAAGCGTCACATACATTCAGTATAATATCTGCAAGTGCAGCCTCTTCAAGCGTTGACTTGAAAGCCTCTACCAGATGATGCGGGAGTCTGCGGACAAGTCCGACTGTATCTATCATCATAACCGATACACCGTTGGGAAGTTTCAATGCCCTTGAAGTCGGGTCAAGCGTTGCAAACAGCTTGTTTTCGGACAAAACACCCGCCTGTGTGAGCGTATTCATTAAAGTTGACTTGCCTGCATTGGTATAGCCCACTATTGCCACTGTGATGATACCGTCTTTTTTACGCCTTGCACGGAGCTGTTCACGCCTGTTTGTCATTCTTGCAAGCTCTTCTTTAAGATATTCAATTTTTCTTCTTATGTGTCTTTTATCCGTTTCTAACTTTGTTTCACCGGGACCTCTCGTGCCGACACCGCCCCCAAGTCTTGACATTTCTTTACCCTTTCCCGACAATCTCGGCATGAGATATTTCAACTGTGCCAGTTCTACCTGCAATTTACCTTCATTGGTCTTTGCCCTTACCGCAAATATATCCAATATCAGCATAGTCCTGTCAATCGTTCTTACATCTGTTTCATTCTCGATATTTCTTATTTGTGTAGGTGTCAGCTCAACGTCAAACACAATGAAGTCAATTTCATTCTGCTCACAGAACTCTTTGATTTCCTCAATTCTGCCTGAGCCTACACAAGTCGCTCCGTCAGGCTTTTCACGCTTCTGCATCATGCTTGCTACAGGCTCTGCCCCTGCACTCTTTACCAGTTCATACAGTTCTTTCATGGAACTTTCTGCATCATATTCTCCCGTGTCTATGCCGACAAGCAATGCTCTCTGTATTTTCTCCGAATTATCATGTATTTCCATTTATCTCACTGTCCTTTACTTAAATATATTTTCATTATAACATAAATTTTTATTTTTATAAAGATAAAAATATTGTTATTACAATAAATATGTGTTAAAATAAAAATAATGTATTTTATTGTTGAAAGAAGTTGAATATAATGAAAAAAATCGTGTCATTAAAAAAGCAAATCAGCGATACTGCGGTACAGCTGTATAATGACGGATTCTGGGAATCTCTCGGCGAACAGGATTTTATTTCCATTAAAACTGCTGACGGAACGGAAGTATATGTGCGTGTTTTCGGCAAGGATTCCGACTACACGGGAATGGGTATATATACCAAACCCGTTGATTATGCACTATCGGAACTCATCGAGGACTGCGACATTGACTATATATCTCCGATGGCGTTTTTCCAGAAAGGATTTATAGGACTTATGATGGAAAAAAAGAAAAAAAATTCCATTGAGTTCAGAAATTTCATTAACGGCTATATTTACGATATTATAGAAATCAAAGACGCTGAATTTCTGCTTGATGTCATGCAGTGCCTTGAAAAGTCTTTTGAACTCTATGACAAAGAAACCTATAAAGACGGTTTTCAGGTCAATGTTGCTTCGCAGAGCAATGTTCTTCTCTCACAGCCGAAATATGATTTCAATCATTTCAGAGCTTCGATTTTTGTCAGTTTTGATGAAAGTGATTACTTGAAAAACCTGAGTGCCATGCCGTCAAAAAAAGGCTTCAAAATATTTCTTGAAACACTTGTTCCGCCCTTTATAACTCCGACAGATGATGGGAAAGGAGCTTATTTTCCGTCTTTGTGCTATGCCCTCAACCCCAAAACTCATCAAGTGCTGAAAACACAAAAAATACAGCAAGATCTGCCCCTTGCCTATCAATATGCGGACTTTATATTTTATCTTTCCGAAGAATTGGGCAAACCTGCCGAAATCATTTTCTGTGATCCGAAATATTTTATAATGATAAGTGATTTGTGCGAAAAAACAGGCATAAAAATGAAACATTCAACAGAATTTACAAAATTTGTCAATAAAGATGTCATTTCCGAACTGATAGAAATCATTTCTTCGGAAAATAGTCCGGCAAGCTCTGAAACGGTTTACTCTGATGAACCTCTGACCTATAAAATATCCGTTTCGATGGGGGCAGGCTGTTACAGACATATTGAAATGTCTGCCAATTCAACTCTTGAAGATTTGCACAATGCAATACAATGGGCATTTGATTTTGACAATGACCATGCCTATGCCTTTTTCATGGACGGCAGAGCCTGGAGCAACGATGCTTATTATTGCGAAGGTATAGATGAAAATTATCCCCTTGCAGGCGAACATACCCTCTTTGAAGTTCTTGAAGAAAAAAAGGCTTTCCTGTATTTGTTCGATTTCGGTGATGAATGGTGTTTTCAGTGCAAACTGCTTTCCGTCAAGGAAAAAGAGTGCAAAGAAACAACTATCGTGAGGTCTGTCGGAAAGGCACCCGAACAGTATCCCGATTATGATGATGACGATTATGATGAAGATTTTTGAAAGAAGTTGATTTTTTATGAAAAAAGAATATGATGTTTTAATCGTAGGCTCAGGTGCGGCAGGCTTGTATGCGGCTCTCCAGTTCCCCGAAAATGTGCGTGTACTGATGATTTCAAAGCGTGAACTTACCCTCTCAAATTCCTCTCTTGCACAGGGCGGTGTTGCAGCTGTCCTCGACAAGTCCAACGACAACTTTAAACTCCACATTGCAGACACTTTGATTGCAGGCAAGTATAAAAATAATTTGCAGGCGATTGAAGTGCTTGTTTCGGAAGGTCCAGACGACGTTATGAAACTCAAAGAAATGGGCGTTGCCTTTGATTTAGACGCACAAGGTCACTTGATGATGACGCTTGAAGCAGGACATTCCCGTCACAGAATCGTTCACCACAAGGACTCCACAGGCAAAGCCATTGTTGAAACTCTGCTCGAACAGGTACAGACACATAAAAATGTAGAAATACTTGACCATACCATGCTTTATAAACTTGAAAAGGCTGAAAATGGCTTCTTGGCAGGTCTTTTGCTCAGTGACGGCACATCAAAAATAATTGCCGCTCATTACTGTATCATGGCTTCAGGCGGTATTGGTCGTGTATATCAGTACACAACAAACTCTGCCATTGCAACAGGTGACGGAATCACTCTCGCCTATATGCTTGGGGCAAGAATTAAAAATCTCAGTCTGATACAGTTCCACCCCACTGCATTCGCTGCCGAAAACGACAGAGAAAGATTCTTAATAAGTGAGGCTGTTCGTGGAGAGGGTGCCGTTCTCCTGAATTGTGATGGTGAGAGATTTGCCGAAAAATATGATAAACGTGGAGAGCTTGCTCCCAGAGATGTCGTTTCCAATGCCATCATGCTGGAATCCATGGCAAAGGGAAATGAAAAATTCTACCTCGACATCACTCATAAAGATCCTGAATTTGTTAAAAACCGTTTTCCGATGATATACGAAAAGTGCCTTGAAGAAAACATTGACATTACAAAACAGTGGATACCCGTTTTCCCGTGTCAGCACTATTTAATGGGCGGTATAGATGTAGATTTGTATGCAAGAACAACTGTGGACAGACTTTATGCTGCCGGCGAATGCTCTCATACAGGCGTACACGGTGCCAACAGGCTTGCAAGCAATTCCTTGCTTGAAGCACTTGTATTCTCTCGCAGAGCCGCAAATGACATTACAAAACGCCTTGTAAATGAAAATAACGCACCTTTCGGAGAATTCCCTGAAAGTGAAAATCTTGCAGGCAAAGAAATGCCTCACGGCTTCAGAACCGAAATAAGAAAAATTATGCAGGATTGTCATTTTGTCATTCCCAAGCCTGAAAATGTGCCTGACGGTCTGAAGCGTTCCAAAGAAATTCTTGATAACATCAATAACGGCGGCTATACTGTCAATCCGGACTTCGTGGAAGCAAGAAGCCTTGCAACAGTTGCTTGTATCGTTTTACAGGAGGCTCTTGACAATGATACTAAATAAAATTTACGTTGACAACATCATAAAAACGGCACTTTTGGAAGATATCAATTACTGTGACGTTACAACAGATTATCTCATTCCCGCCGAGCAGAATGGCAAAGCGGAATTTGTTTCAAAGGCTGACGGCATTGTCTGCGGTACAGAAATCGCTGTCAGAGTGTTTCAGATACTTGATGAAAATATCTCTTTTGAAATTCTCAAAAAAGACGGCGAAGAAGTCAAAAAAGGCGATTTAATTCTCACTGTTAAAGGCAAAACTGCCGTTTTGCTCAAAGGAGAGAGAACTGCTTTGAATCTCATTCAGCATATGAGCGGTATTTCAACCGCCTCCAACAAGTATGCAAAAATCGTGGAAGGAACTAATGCAAGTATCGCTGATACAAGAAAAACCCTTCCCGGACTTCGCCCTCTCCAGAAATATGCCGTTATGACAGGCGGTGCAAAAAATCACCGTTACAATTTATCAGACGCTGCCATGCTCAAAGATAATCACATTGACGCAGCAGGCGGTATTACAGCGGCAATTACAAAACTCCGTTCCAAAATCGGTCACATGACGAAAATTGAAGTCGAAACAAGAAATCTTGACGAATTGCAGGAAGCCCTTGACGCAAAGGCTGATATTATCATGCTTGACAATATGTCGCCCGAACTGATGAAAAAGGCTGTGGAAATCACAAATAAACGTGCCATTCTGGAAGCTTCAGGCGGAATTACAGATGAAACTCTGAGAGCCGTTGCAGAAAGCGGTGTAGATATAATTTCAGTCGGTGCACTGACACACTCTGTCAAAGCCTTTGATATTTCCATGTACATAAAATAGAATTTTCTTTAATCAAAAACTCTCCGTCGGAAAAATTCTGACGGAGAGTTATCAACAGAAAAAAATATTATATTATGCTCATCATGGCAACAAGTCCCCCACGTTTTCCCTTGCTGGCACGGTGGGAGTATAAAAGACCGCTGTTGCACTTTGTACAGACATCACTTATGAATATATTGATACTGAGCAATCCCGCTTCAAGAAGCATACGTCTATTTGTTTCTTTAAGGTCTATCGTGTATTTCCCATGACCGAGATTTTTTGTAAAATAAGCGGGTTTAAGCTCTGTGAGAGAGGCAAACTCCTCATACACGGGGGTATCCACTTCATAACAGCAAAAGCCTATGGCAGGTCCTATGACACATATAATATCACTCGGATCACAGCCGTATTTTTCAACCATCACTTCAACTGTTTCTTCACCGATTTTTCCCACAGTGCCTTTCCAGCCTGCATGGGCAAGGGCTATTACCTTTTTCTCCGGATCGGCAAAAAATAACGGTGTACAGTCTGCATAGTGCGTTACCAGTGTAACACCCGGTTCATTTGTCACAAGTGCGTCAACACTTGGCATATCGTGTTCACGATATATCCCTATACCGCAATCGGCTTTTGTCACACACCTTACATTTGTATGATGGTCCTGCGAGGAGCTTACAAGCGTATTGTAATCAAAGCCTGCTGCCTTACAAAAAATTTGATAGTTTTGCGTAACGTTTTCGGGAACGTCACCTCTCTTGAAATTCAGATTCATGGATTTAAATTCATCTGTACTGATACCGCCTATGCGTGTAGAGAAAGCGTGCCTGACAAAATCAAGCTGTGAAAGTGGCGGAAATGTGAGGAATCCCACTCCGTCAACAAAATTCAAGTCTGTATTTTTACTTTTAAATATCATTTTTTTAGACCTCTGGGGAATTTTTTTTGAAAGGAAATCTATTATGCTGAAAATATTCAACAAGAAAAAGCTTTTCGGGAATAACATTCCGCCAAGCTGTGAATACTGCCGTTTTTACGAAAAAAATACCGGCGGCAAATCGGATTGTGCATTCGGTACAGTCAGTGAAAATACCTGTAAAAAGTATGAATATGATCCCCTCAAGAGAGAACCAAGAACTGCACCGGCACTTCCCAAATTTACCGCCGATGATTTTACGCTGTAAGCATCTGCCTTTTTGCAGCTGCTTATTTTTCTGCGAGAGCCTCAGCAGCAAGCTCGATCACTGCCGTACAATGCGGGCAGCGTGTTGCAGCTATGTCTATTTCGCTTATGCAGAAAGGACATTTCTTTGTAGTGGGAGCTGCTTCGGGTTCTTCTTTCTTCTTCTTCGGGATAGTCATAAGCTTATTGAAAGCCTTGACAATGGCGAAGATGATGATTGCCATAATGAGGAAGTTAATAATAGCAGCAATAAAATTGCCGAATCCGATAGGACCTACATTAAGAGCTTCGGTAGCTTTTGCGAAATCAGGTTGACCTGTTTCGGGATTTACGAAATTCTGACCGGAAACCGTACCCACAAGCCAGCCAACAGCAGGCATTATCACATCATTACAAAGAGATGTAACGATACTGTTGAAAGCGCCGCCTATGATAACACCGACTGCAAGGTCAAGGACATTTCCCCTCATGACGAACTCTTTAAATTCATTGACGAGTTTACCCATAATAATTTTCTCCTTTCTCAAAAAATTTATGCACATATTATAGCACACTTTGACAAAATCGTAAATACTTTTTTTAAAATTTACAAAATTTTTTGTTTGAGGCAAAAATCATATTTTTAAAATCCCCTGATGTAACAAATATACTTTTTTCGGTACCTATAGATAAAGGAGATGGAAAAATTGGATGACGAGAAAATTATAGAGCTGTTTTTCAGCCGCTCTGAAAATGCCATAAAGGAACTCGCCGCAAAATATGAAAAAGTATGCATGACGCTTTCAATGAATATTCTTGGAAGCAGAGAAGATGCCGAAGAATGCCTGAACGATACATATTTAGGCGTATGGAATGCCATTCCGCCGCAAAAACCTGACAATTTAACTGCATTTGTCTGCAAAATAGCCCGTAACCTCTCTTTGAAAAAAAATGCATACAATTCTGCCGAAAAGCGTCAGGGGAATTACGGTGTCTGCATAGATGAGCTGAGTGAATGCATTCCATCCAATCATACAGTCGAGTCTGAAACGGAATTTTCCGAACTCTCCGACACTGTAAATCAATTCATTGCCACTCTTGATAAAACCAATCAATTTTTATTTGTCAGACGATACTTTTTTTCCGACTCCTATGAAAGCCTTTCTCAGCATACAGGTCTTAAAGAACAGGCTATCCGTACACGCCTTTCACGATTACGTTCCAATCTTAAAAAATTTCTTGCACAGCAGGGGGAATTTCTATGAAACCGCAGGATATATTCAATGCCGT
>DBXL01000166.1 GCA_002309275.1 Ruminococcaceae bacterium UBA1213
TTTTTTTAAAGTCATGCTATAATATAGGTAAATTGACAGGTGATAAAAATTTGCCCGTCGGTTTTCACAAAGGTATTAACTCACAAAGAAGCATTTTACAAAAGGAGGAGTTTCTATTGAAAACACTGATTTACTCAATGAGCCTTAACGGAGAATACTCTATTACTCTGGCATCGCTTCGTTTTATAAGCGATACATACAAGGATGATGTATTTGAAGAGCTCATTATGCCGAAAAACGGTGTACTGACTGATGCTATGCTTGCGAAATTCAAGGAGGCAGACCTTGTGATTTTTGCTTCCGGTATGTATCACTTCGGTCTTGCTTCGCAGGCAATGGATTCCATGAACGTCATCGGCGATTATCTTCAGAAGAATTGCCCGGATATAGCCGTTACGCTGTTTACAACATCCGGTCTTATGATGGATAATATCCCGCATGAGCTGGTCAGAAAATGGGCAGAGCGTTATGGTTTGAAATATATCAAGGGAGAAAGCATTTACTCGGCAGATATGCTCAACGAAAAGTACAGAGCTGATGTGTATGCGTGGTATAACAATGTAAAAGCTCTTGTCAGTGCGGATAATCTCACGTTTAGCCGTAAAGCTGCCATAAGTTTGGTCTATACGGACGATACACCCAAAACAGCCGAAATTGCAAAGCAGTATAATGACGCTTTTGCCGCTGTCGGTGCAGAGGTCAAGGAAATTCGTATGAGCAGCTACGATTTCAAGCACTGTTTGGGCTGTCAGTATTGCTATACAGACAGAAAATGCTGTATCAAGGACGATTTTGAAAAGCTTTGCAGAGATATTGAAGCAGGTGTGGATATACAGATTTTCGTTGGTGCGATTGAAAACGGCTTTTATCCGACACTGTTCAAGCGTTATATGGACAGACATGTCTGTATTGGCAGATGTCCGTGCGACGATGAAACAATTAACCTTTACGCATGGCATGAGGGCACTGATTATAAAGCAGGTGATGAAGAACTGTTCAAGACATGGGCTGTTTCCTATGCATCATTCGGCGGTGAAGTTTTGATTGATGTCTGCAAGGGATTCAAATCCGAAACTGTCAGGGCAGCAGTTGCGGCATTCAATGAAAATGTAGGTACATACCGTAATTTCTACGGCACATCTCTCCGCAGAAAGTTTGCCGATTTGTCATACGAAATTCAAAATGTCGAGCCGCTTGATTACAAGTATTTTGCAATGAACGGTGATTTGAAGCCCGTTGCGAAAAATCAGCAGTGCCATGCAATCCACTCTGCACAGGACGCTAAAATGGCAGTCGAGATGAAGTCAATGGCTGTCAGAATGGCTCGCAAGCAGCCCGAAAATCTCAAAGCGGATATTCCTCAACGCCGTGCAAAAATGCAGGGCAAATCTTTGATGGAATGGGCAGAAAATCCGCCTTATGCAGATTATGAAGTAAAGGATTCGGATTTGAGTCCGGCAGCACAGGCGGAAGTCAACTCTGCCGGCGGTCCTCCTCCTATGGCAATTATCGGTCGTAAAATCGGCAAGCGTATGGGACTTCTTATGAATACATTTTTTACGCTTGTGTTCGCAACGATAGGTACTTTATCCTCCGGACATTTCACATGGCTCGGCTGGATTGTAGGTGCGTGTGTCGGTTGGATCACTGCTCATCTGATTACATCATTTATTCCGCCCAATGAGGCACAGGATAAGTTTCTTAAAAAACGCAATATCCCGGCTAACTCCTTCAAGGGCAGACTTCTCAGTTCAGTCATCACCAGTTGTATCATTATGCCGGTTATGACAATCGTTATGAGCATTTCTATGCCGGGGCTTGCTATTTTCAATATTGAACGCAGTATCGCCCAGACAGAAACAGAAGTCGTTGCATTATACGAACAACAGAGCGATTTGAGGTCGCAGCAGGCTGACCTGATTTCACAGCTCAGTGAACCGAAAGCTCAGAACGATATTGGCGGGATACAGGGCAGAATTGACAAAATGCAGGAAAGTATTGACAGTATGCAAAAGGGCATTGACGGCAAATCCAAAGGCATCGAGGAACAGAGAAATGCAATAAACGGTATCAAATCATCTTTGCCGAAGTCGCTTCCCATATCAATCATTGTCCAGACACTGCTCGGTATCATTCTCGGATTCTTCATGCAGCCGCTTTTCCTCAAATTTGTCATGTGGAGTGTACTCGGTAAGAAAAACAGCAAAGACTAAATAACCCCAACAGCAAAAGCACCCTCATATTGAGAGTGCTTTTTTTAATAAAAGCAGGAAAAACATGGTATTTTATATCCTTAAAAAATATATATTTTCATTATTTTCATTTCGATTTTTTATGCTGCATTCGATATAAAAAAATAAGAATTGCAATTCTATTGAATGTCATTTCATACAGAACTCGGTCATCTCATGCAAAATTGGTTGACTTTTTTTAAAGCCATGCTATAATGTAGGTAACTTGTCAGGGCAATAAAACTTTGCCTGTCATGTTTCATAAAAGATATTAACTCACAAAAATCATTTTATAAAAGGGGGAGTTTTTGTGGATAAAAAATTCACAAACGGAGCAAAACGTATTTTTGCGGCAATGCTTGCGGTAACACTTCTTGCAGGCACTGTCCCATACACACCCGTAGGCGATATGTTCGGAGATACCGTTCTTACCGCCAATGCAACAAACTATAAATGGGATGGCACTCCGAGAAAGTTTTCCATCTGCAATGTAGGAGAAAAATTAAGTAATAGAATATATTGACATTAGTGATAAAACGTGTTAAAATAT
>DBXL01000066.1 GCA_002309275.1 Ruminococcaceae bacterium UBA1213
AATTCTTGTTGAGGCAAGTCCTTATGACAGGATATGGGGAATCGGTCTTGCAAAGGATACCCCCGAAATTGAAAACCCGTTTAAATGGAAAGGTGAAAATTTACTGGGATTTGCCTTAATGGAAGTCAGAGAGGAATTGAAATAAATGGATATATATACTACACTCACCGAAATCAAGGCACATGAACTGAAATACGGTGAATATCCCGAAACCGATAAGAATATTATTCTTGAAAAAATTAATACATTTTGCAGTGAGTTTTTCGGTGCAGTACCGCAGGAGTTCTTTCAGCATGGAAGTTATTTCTTTATAGACGTACTCCCTACCAACAGTGAAAATCTGTCTGACATGATGAAAGACTATATCGGTTATGACTTCGCCGAAAACGATTTTCATACACTTGATAAAACCGAGTTTTATGAAAAAATATCCGATAACGACACTATCAAAAACAGCTTTGAAAATCTCTTTGAAAACGATTATATTGAAAGCTGTTATATCGGCAATAAATTTTACTGTATGCCGAACACGAATATATTTTATAATCTTTTAGACGTGTACTGTATCAGATATAAAAATTACACTTTAGTGATTTCCTATGGAAATGATGAGTAAAAGGAGAGAATGAAAATGGCAGAAGAATTGGAACTTTCCGCAGGCAATTTCATCTATGATTTCATCACGGAAGATATTGCACAGGGCGGTAAATATGAGGGCAGAAAGGTGCATACACGTTTTCCGCCCGAGCCGAACGGCTATATGCATATCGGTCACGCAAAGGCGATATGCGTTGACTTCGGTATGGCAGAGCGTTTCAACGGTATATGCAATCTTCGTATGGACGATACCAACCCCACTAAAGAAGATGTTGAGTATGTTGACGCTATCAAAGAAGATATTGCATGGCTGGGCTTTCACTGGGACGACAGATTTTATTTTGCATCTGACTATTTCGAGCAGATGTATGAATATGCCGTTGAGCTTATTAAAAAAGGCTTAGCTTATGTATGTGAACTGACTCCCGAAGAGATGAAAGCGAATCGTGGAGATTTGACACACCCTGCTGTCAGTCCGTACCGTGACAGACCGATTGAAGAAAGCCTTGATTTATTCGAGAGAATGAAAAACGGTGAATTTGAGGACGGCAAAATGACTCTTCGTGCAAAAATCGACCTCAACAGCGGTAATTTCAATATGCGAGATCCTGTTATTTACAGAATCAACCGCATTAAACATCACCGCACAGGCGATACATGGTGCATTTATCCCATGTATGACTTTGCACACCCCCTGGAAGACGCTCTCGAGGGAATTACACATTCATTGTGTACGCTGGAATTTGAGGACCACAGACCTCTTTATGACTGGGTTATCAATAATACATCCGTGCCTGCCGTTCCAAGACAGATAGAATTTGCCCGTCTGGGAATCAATAACACAGTGATGAGTAAAAGAAAACTCCGCAAGCTTGTGGAAGATAACTATGTCAACGGCTGGGACGACCCGAGAATGCCGACACTCTGCGGATTGAGAAGACGTGGCTATACACCCGAATCCATACGCAATTTCTGCGACAGAATCGGCGTTTCCAAAGTCAACAGCGTGGTTGAATATTCATTCCTGGAACACTGTTTAAGAGAGGATTTGAATGAAAAAGCACAGCGTGTCATGGTAGTTTTAAATCCTGTCAAATTGATTATCACCAACTATCCCGAAGGCAAAACCGAAACTTTTGAAGTTGAGAATAATCCCAACCGTGAAGAAGACGGTCACAGGACCATCACATTCAGCCGTGAATGTTATATAGAAGCCGATGACTTCATTGAAGAGAAAATCAAAGGCTATAACAGACTTTATCCCGGAAATGAAGTCAGACTGAAATCTGCCTATATTGTAAAATGCACAGGCTGTAAAAAAGATGAAAACGGCAGAGTGATTGAAGTTTATGCAGAATATGATCCTGAAACCCGTGGCGGAAACACTCCTGACGGCAGAAAAGTCAGAGGTACAATTCACTGGGTAGATGCTGAAAACTATGTCAATGCGGAAGTAAGACTGTATGACAATCTTTTCACCGATCCCGAACCCGATACAGGCGATAAGAATTTCCTTGATTACATCAACCCGACAAGCCTCGTTATACTGAAAGACTGCAAAGCTGAAAAATTTGTAGAGGGTGCAAAAGTACCGTCAAGCTATCAGTTCATGCGACTGGGCTATTTCTGTCTTGACAAGGACAGTACCCCTGAAAATCTGATTTTCAACAGAAGTGTATCTCTCAAAGACGGCTTTAAGAAAAAATGATAAAACAAAAAAACGGAAGTCCGAAAAAATCGGATTTCCGTTTTTTTTCATCTTCTCAGCCTGCGTACAATGGCGGTGGCTGTTCCTGCAAAGCCTGCCAAAAACAGTATCCAGCCTGCTATATTGAACCATAACAGCGCTCCGCCTGCACGGGGTAAAAGAGTAGCTTTATTATCCGTCACTCTTAAGTAAAGACAACTGTTTTCTGCAAAACCATTTTCATCAAAATCAGTGTTCAGTACAAAATAGGGATTTGAGAAATTATCATCTTCTTCCGTTTTCTGCTCCACGCTCAATTCACTTTCTGATGTCGGTGATGAAATCATTACATTCAGTCTGCCTTCCCTTTCGGAATCGCTGAATACTCTGACTTTCACGGCACTTTGATTCAAGTCATAATACGGCGGAGCTTTGGTTTCTTTTATATAATAGATGCCTGCTTTCAGATTGTGAAAAGTTACTTTTCCATTCTCTACGCTTGCTGTACTTTCTTCAAGTATTTTTGTCATAGCCTCATCTGTGTATATAGTAAATTTTGCTCCTGCAAGACGTTTGCTTGTATCACCGCTGTCAATCTTTGTAATCACTATATCCGTCATTTCAGGTTTATAAAGATTGTTATATATGAAATTCAGGTAGTCATTATAGGTAAGCTCCCCTTCTATTCCCTCTCCGCCTGTGCCGTCTTTATACTCCGAGTCCTCAAGCGATTCTTCTATGACTTTATAGCGGTTAGGCTTCAGAAGATGCTTGAAAACCGCTGTTTCATTCTTGACAAGCACAAATCTTCCTTCATCATCTGTTGTATAGGTTATCTGGCTTGTGCCTTCATTGATGGTATAACTCTCACCTGATACAGCTTCCCATTCATTTGTACTGTCATTGAACTTCAGCAGGCGGAATGTGAATTCTTTGTCAGGCGGTGCTGTTTCAGACGGCACTATATCAGTGACACGTTTGTTTACTTTCAGGACACCTTTTAAAGTTTGTCTGTCATTCTTGAAAGTCAGCACTTCCGCACGATTCTTTATTTCAACACTATAGCCTGTGCTTGTTGTTGGAACTCTCTGCACATAGCCGTCTGTGAATTCTTCATATATATTATAAGTTCTGCCCTGTGTCAGACCGATAAAATATGCTGCCTGATTTGCTTTGAGTGTAAACTCGCCGTCTTCCGAAACATCTTCCTCACTTGAAGAAGTTGTATGTATCTGTCCGTTGTCAAGTATATTTCCGCTGGTGTCATAAAGATAATATTTTGCACGCAAGCCTCTTTCATATATATCCGTTATATGAAACACAAAGCTGTCTTCTGTATCGGAACCGTCTATCATTACTTTCTGCACTACAAGAGAGGCATTTGTATTGACAAAAATCACATCATTATTTTCACTTGTCGTATTATATACGAAAGAATCGCTCACCGTTCGCCAGCCAAGCTCCCTCTGTGAATCTGATATGATTTCTTCAATATAATACTCAAACGGTGCATTTCTCTGAAAAAGTGCCTCTTCGTCTGCTTTCAGGTAAAATATGCCGTTTTCATCAGTCCGTTCCTCACGGGAAACATTATCTTTATTAATGACAACAAAATTCTGATTGGCATACAGCTCGTCATTCACCTTTATTTGAAAGCAGAATTCCATATCACTGTCATAGGCATAGCCTATCGGGGCAGATATACGTTTTTTCACTGTGAGATAGTTCGGATCGGAACGAGGCGTGTATTCATTGATGAATTCAAGCCTTTTTCCCTCTCCTTCATATTTGCCCGTATAATTGGTGCCGACTGACGGCTGTATCTGCACAAATCTGTCTTCTTCGCCTTCACCTATCTCATAAGTACGTTCCGGTTTTATAAACGGAAATCTTGCTATCTGACCGTCTTTCAGATAAAATGTTCCTCCGTTTTCCATCGTTCTGTACAGATGATACTCAATGTCAATCGTTTCTCCGTCTTCAAGGTATTGCCCATGAAGTCCGCCTTCAGAATCATACACTTTTCCCTCAATATTGATTATCTGATAGTTCAGCTCATCATTTGATACTTCCCCACTGCCTGCTGAAAGCGTTATTGTAAATTTGAATGCAACATCAGGTGTAAATTCATCTTTATTGGTAACGGTCTTCATTACTTCAAGACCTTCATTTTTTCGGGTATTCTCAAACACCGCTTTTGTAATCTCCGAATCGGAAATATATTTATTGACAAATTCAAGTCTTTTCTTAGTGCCGTCATACTCTCCGTGATAGTCGCTCTGAACAGGCTTTATCTGGTGAAAATGGGGCATCGGCACTTCATATATCTGATAGGTATGACCGCTCTCAATAAAAGGAAATCTTGCTGTCTGACCGTCTTTAACAGTAAATATGCCTTCACTGTCTGGCGAAAAATACCTCTCGCCGTTTCTTTCACAAATATTTCCCTCTCTGTCGGCAACTTCATATTTCAATTCATTTTCAGATATATTTTCACCGCTCAGATTTATCACAAAGCGAAATTCATCATTCGGGCTTTCACTGACATTGGAAACACTCTTGGAAATTTCAAGGGCATTATCACTTCTATATTTGTTGTTAAATGGAAGCGGTGTTTCCGTACCGCTGAAAGTTCCGCTGTAATCGTTTTCGGGCTGTACCTGTACAAAATTCACTGACGGTATTTCATGTATTACATAGGAATGCCCGCTCTGAATAAACGGAAATCTTGCTGTCTGACCGTCTGCAAGTGAAAATATTCCGCCGTTTTCAACTCTGCGGTAATCCTCATAGCTCCCTCCGTCATAGATAAAGTCTGCGTCGTGATATACATTCCCCTGACTGTCCGTTATCTGATAAAGCAGTTCATCCTCTGACACGCCGTCGCCTGAAAGAGTGATTCTGAACTGAAACAGCTTTTCGGGAGTAGTTTCCTCTTTATCCGAAACACTCTTGACAACTTTTATACTGTTGTCATCAGGGGTATATAAATCAACAAATTCAAGCTGTGTTTCTGTGCCGTCATGCTGTCCCGTGTATTCATTCGTCATTGTCTGGATAAAATTGGCACTCGGTATTTCATGTATCTGATAGGGGCGACCATTTAAAATAGAGGAAAATCTCGCTCTCTGACCGCTTTTCAGGTAAAATATACCCCCGTTTTCAACATGGCGGTATTCATTTACACCGTCTATGCCGACTATCTGATAGTTCAGTTCCTCATACGGTATGTAGTCATCCGGATCGGAAAGTCTTATGATAAATCCAAAATCCCTGTCGGGCATACCTTCAAATGCATTGGAAACGGTTTTTATTACTTCAATATATCCTGTTATCTCAGGTTCATCGGGAATTTCTCCGCCTTCTTCCCCCTCTGCATATCCCAAAGGGGCAAGCAGGAAAAGCACCAGCCCCCATACAAGTGCAAGTGAAATAATTTTTTTCATAGTGCTTTTCCTCCTTTTGTTACGTCAGATTTTCATAAACAATGTGTACATTGCTCAGATGCGGAACGGCTCTCATTATATCGTTATTTTCTTTAAGAGAACTGTCAATATGGAAATATACATCATTGCTTGTGCTGATTCCGTTAAAGACATTCTCTGCAATACTGCGGACACCCTTTCCTATGAATATATGCTCCAGTTTATTCTGATTTGTCACTACGGGACCTGTTACATCAAGTGAATTGGCAGTTCCCTTTATGCCGATTTTCAGTTTGAGGAAGCTTCCTCTGTACAGTCCGGAAAGCGGTACTCTTCCGTCTGCAACTCTTATTTCAAGCGTGTTTATTACCACGTTTTCAAATACTTCTTCGGCAGTCGTTCCAAATTTCAGCGTGTTCGGTATCTCAACATAGCTCAGTGAATGACAGTTGGCAAATGACCAGTCATTTAAAAG
>DBXL01000056.1:0-289 GCA_002309275.1 Ruminococcaceae bacterium UBA1213
CCATCACCCTCAATCAGACAAGCAAAGTCTATGTCCAAAACTACGACACACAGGAGTGGGAAGAATATACTCAGCTCTACTCTACCGAAAATCGTGTATGGGTTGACTACAAGGACATTCCCAAACAAATGATACAGGCTCAAATTGCCATTGAGGACAAGAGATTCTGGGAACATGACGGCGTGGACCTTAAAAGAACAGGCGGTGCTGTTTTCAATCTCGCCACAGGCGGCTCTCAATTCGGCGGTTCTACCATTACCCAACAGCTCATTAAAAACCTTACCGACGA
>DBXL01000056.1:370-4887 GCA_002309275.1 Ruminococcaceae bacterium UBA1213
CCTGCCGTGGAGTGCAGTCTGCCGCCAACCTCTATTTTAATAAAGACATCAGAGATTGTGATGTAGTGGAGTGTGCAGCCATTGCGGGTATTACGCAAAACCCCTATGCCTATGACCCCCTCATGTACCCTGAAAACAACGCCAAAAGAAGAAATACGGTTCTTTGGGAAATGATGGAACAGGGCATGATGACTTATGAAGAATACCTCGATGCAAGGCTTGAGTCCAATGAACTGAAATTTGTCGGATATATTGTCGATTCCGATGAAGATGATGATAAAGGCTGGGGCTGGTATGATGACAGACTTTTCAGAGATGTCACCCAATCTCTCCAAAAAGAATTCCATATCACCGCTTCCGAAGCGGAAGATATGATTTACAGCAAAGGTCTGAGCATATACAGTGCCATTGACACAAGGGCTCAGGAAATCGCCGAAAGACATATCCATGAATGGAGTACACCGACAGACCCGACTTTGCAGGTGGCTTATGTCATGATGGACTTTGACGGCAGAATAAGGGCAACTGTCGGAGGCAGGCAGGAACATGACGGTAAACTGCTCTGGGATATTTGCAGTCAGTCTGCTTTACAGCCCGGTTCTACCATTAAGCCCCTCTCCTCTTATGTCATCGCCCTTGACCAGAAATTAATCAATTATTCTTCCCTTCTTTCAGACCGTCCCGACTATCAATGGGATATGGTTGACGGCTATTATGTTTCCGGTCCGTCAAACTGGTATAACTCCTATTACGGTGACATTACTTTCAGCAGGGCTTTGAATCTCTCGACAAATGCGACTGCCGTTTCCGTTCTCAAAGAAATCGGTCTTGATACGAGCTATAATTTCCTTACGCAGAAGCTCCACTTCAAGCACCTCGACCCCGAAAAAGACAGCAATAATAAAGCAGGTCTTGCCATAGGCGGTTTTCACGGCGGTACTACCATAGAGGAAATGACAGCAGGCTATCAGATATTCTGCAACGGCGGTTACTGCTATGAGCCTTACACTTTCTACTATGTAACAGACCATGAAGGCAACGTTATTCTTGATAACCGTGACAGAGGTCGTGCCGACCATGTTATCTCTACCGAAACATCCACTATTATGAACAGAATGCTCCATGATGTCGTCAACTCCGGTACAGAGGCACTCGGTTTCCGTGCAGCCATTCCCGGCTGGGATATTATCGGCAAAACGGGTACAACCGACTTTGCATTTGATAACTGGTTTATGGGTGCTTCCCCCTATACCGTTGCAGGCATTTGGACAGGTCACGACATTCATTCCTCTATCGCCATTGACGAACAAAGTAAAGTTCATATTCTCTGGAAAGATATTATGCAGGAATTCCTTGAAGATAAAGAACACAAGGAATTTGAACTCGGCGGAGAAGTTGAAAAACACAACTTCCTCAAGTCCAACGGACTTCTCACCAGTTATAATGCCGGCAGTCCTGTTGGCGTTGGTTATTATACAAGTGACAATATGCCCGGCTATTCAAGCTATAATCCGTATTATACACCGTCAAAAACTACTTACTACAATAACGATGATGACGATGACGATGACGATGACGATGACAACGGCGACAGTGGCAGCGGCGATGATGACAGCGGCGGCGGCGGTGATGATGACGACGGCGGCGGCGACGAGGAATAGTGTGGAGAGTGGAGAGTGAAGAGTGGAGTGAATGACGAACTCGGATTCTTGGCTTTTTCCGCATTAAAAAGTGAAATTTAAAAAAGTGGATATTTGAGAATGAGCGGAAATCTCTCCACTCTCCACTCTCAACTCTCCACTCTAAAATAAAAAGGAGTTTTAATTTTATGGTACAGGTTGCAGTATTGGGACATGGTGTAGTAGGTTCGGGAGTTGTGGAAGTACTCTCTCAGCACGTGGAAAGCATTGCCAAACGTGCAAAAGAGGAAATTGCCATTAAATATATTCTTGATATAAGAGATTTTCCCGACAGTCCTTTTGCAGATAAGTTTACAAAGAATTTTGAAGATATAATCAATGATGATGAAGTAAAAGTTGTTGCGGAAGTTATGGGCGGTGTCAATCCTGCCTACGACTTTACAAAAAGATGTCTTTTGAAAGGCAAAAGTGTTGTGACTTCCAATAAAGAACTCGTTGCCACAAAGGGTGCGGAGTTGCTTAAAATCGCTAAGGAAAATAATGCCAATTATCTCTTTGAGGCAAGCGTGGGCGGCGGTATTCCGATTATCAGACCTATCAGTCAGTGCCTTGCCGCTAATGATGTAATCGAAATTGCAGGCATTCTCAACGGCACAACTAATTTTATCCTTACCAAAATGATAAGAGAAAATATGTCCTTTAATGACGCTCTTGCAATGGCTCAGAAACTCGGCTATGCGGAAAAAAACCCGACTGCCGATGTAGAGGGGCATGACGCTTGCAGAAAAATTTGTATATTGGCTTCCCTTGCCTACGGAAAACACGTTTATCCCGAATATGTCCATGCAAGCGGTATTACAAAAATCGCTTTGGAAGATGTGGCTTATGCGGCTTCATGGGGCGGTGTTATTAAGCTTATCGGTCAGGTTAAAAAGCTTGATGACGGTAAACTTGATGTGACAGTTGAGCCTATGTTTATCTCCAAAGAAAGCCAGCTTGCCAATGTAGATGACGTTTTCAACGGTATTCTCGTCAGAGGCGATTCTACAGGTGATGTTGTATTCTATGGAAAGGGTGCAGGCAAACTTCCGACTGCCAGTGCGGTTGTTGCCGATATTATCGACTGCGTGAAACACCTCAAAGCAAGAAAATATCTCTACTGGTCAGACGGTGACGGCTCTATTGTAAAGCCCTATGAAGAAACCGCTTACCCGATATATATAAGAATCGGCAGCACTCTCGATAAACAGGCTGTCTTTGAAAAAGTTTTCTCTTTGTTTAAAAACGCCCGTGCTATCGTCAGAACAAATGCTCCTGAAAATGAGTTTGCCTTCGTCACTGACGACATGGCTGTTTCAGAACAGGATAATGCATTAGCTGCACTCGTGGCAGACAATATTCAAATCTTGTCAAAAATCCGTATTGCGGATTTGTAATATATCAATAATTGGAGGAAAGAAAATGAGCTTGATTGTACAGAAATTCGGCGGCAGTTCCGTTGCAAATGCTGAAAGAGTTTTCAACGTTGCCAGAATCGTCACCGATACCTACAAAAAAGGCAATAAAGTTGTAGTGGTGGTGTCCGCACAGGGAGATACAACAGATGACCTTATCGACAAGGCGAATGAAATCAATCCCGACGCTTCAAAACGTGAAAAGGATATGCTTCTCGCTGCCGGTGAGCAAATCTCCATTGCACTTCTTGCCATGGCTATTGAAAAACTCGGCTGTCCCGTTATTTCGCTTCTGGGCTGGCAGGCAGGCTTCCAGACAACTTCTGCCTATACCTCGGCAAGAATCAAAAGAGTGAAAACCGACAGAATCGAAAAGGAACTTGATAAAAACAATATCGTTGTGGTAGCAGGCTTTCAGGGCGTGAACCGCTATGAAGACGTGACAACTCTCGGCAGAGGCGGTTCGGATACAAGTGCCGTTGCCATAGCAGCCGCTATGCACGCTGATTTGTGCCAGATTTATACAGACGTTGAGGGCGTTTATACAGCAGATCCCAGAAAAATTAAAAATGCACAGAAACTCCAGTATATCTCTTATGATGAAATGCTGGAACTGGCAACGCTCGGTGCACAGGTCCTCAATAACAGAAGCGTTGAAATGGCTAAAAAATATAATATCGAACTCGAAGTGCTTTCCAGTCTTACAAGAGCACCGGGTACTATTGTCAAGGAGGCAGCTAAAATGGAAAAAATGTTGATAAGCGGTGTTGCAAAGGATACCAATGTTGCAAGAATATCAGTTGTGGGAGTACCCGATGTACCGGGCTTTGCTTTCAAGATGTTCTCAAAGCTCTCTGCAAAGGGCATAAACGTAGATATAATTCTCCAGTCCATTGGTCGTGACGGTACAAAAGACATCTCTTTCACCGTTGCAAAGGATAACATGAAAGACGCTGTTGCAGCTATGGAAGAATATATTTCCGTTGTAGGCGGAAAGTCTGTTTCGGCAGATGAAAAAGTTGCAAAAATCTCCATTGTTGGTGCAGGTATGGAAAGCCATGCAGGCGTTGCCACTAAAATGTTTGAGGCTCTCTATGACGCTCAAATCAATATCCGCATGATTTCTACAAGCGAAATCAAAGTTTCCGTTCTCATCGACGAAAAAGACGCTGATGCAGCCGTTGCCGCTATCCACTCAAAATTTTTTGACAATGATTGAAAAAAAGCTTGCATAAGCTGATTTTGTATGTTATAATAGATTGGTCTTTAAATTACCGTCACTTGTGATGGGGTTAAAAGCTCGGCTGAAAAAATGCCGTACTTTGAAACGGGCAGTCCTCTGCTTTCTATGCTAAAGCATGAATGTCTTAAATAACAGGAGGTTCTTAAAATGGACGCATTGAAGAAAATTGCAGAAAGCTCT
>DBXL01000056.1:4987-6436 GCA_002309275.1 Ruminococcaceae bacterium UBA1213
GCTAAAAAAGGCAGCGGTGTGGCAGAAACTTTCACAGTCCGCCGTGTATCCTACGGTGTAGGCGTGGAGAGAGTTTTCCCCGTACATTCCCCGAATGTTGTATCTGTTCAGGTAGTCAGAAGAGGTCGTGTCCGCAGAAGCAAGCTTTACTATCTGCGTGACAGAGTCGGCAAGGCTGCTAAAGTTAAAGAGCAGATCAAATAATCATCTGATTGGAAAAGGGACAAGACCGTGTTGTTTTGTCCCTTTTTTTCAATGAAGAACGAGGAACGAAGAATGAGCAATTCCTCATTCCTAATTAAAAAAGGGGTGTTTGTGATGAGAAAACATGACGCTTTGCAGAAAAAAAAAGATACTGCCGACAGTAAAAAAATTCTGCGTACATCATTTCAATGGCTGTATGCTGTCATATGGTTTTTGTTTGGGTTCGTGTTCCTGTTCACCGTCATTTTCAAAATTTCCGCCTTCCGCATCAACAAGGGCTATGAAACTAAAACTGCCTGTGTCCTCGTTTCGTCAATAGGCTACTCCCCCTCTGTCGGTGATAAAGTCACCGTGTCTTCGGGCAGGTCGGGATTTCTCGCACAGATTTCCGCACTCTCGGGAACGGAGATTTCTTTCGGCAATGATAAAAATAACTTTGCCAACTGCATTGTCTATGAAAATAAAAGCTATTTTTCCGGCGATGAACTCAAACAGGTACTCGAAAATATGAAAGTCCCTGAAAACTGCGTGCTTGTCACGGACATCACCTCTGAAAACGGCTATTTCCGCATTGGTGAGATAGTCCCTGAAAGCCGTATCTCCGGCAAAGCAGAATGTTTCTTTTATCCGTTCCATATGCTCGGAAAGCCCATTGATAAACTATCGGAGGTGTACTGAAATATATGCCCCAAAATCCAAAAAAACACGCTCTGCTTGCATTCGGCTTTGAAATGGCAGAGTTTCTGACTAAAATGCTGGCTATTCTTCTGATTATATCCGCCTTCTTTTGCAGACAGGTCACTGTCAACGGCTCTTCCATGAATGACACTCTCCATGACGGTGAAAGACTTCTTGTATGGTCATTCTGCTACGAGCCTGAACCCCGTGACATAGTTGTCATTACTCACGGTGCCAAAATTGATAATATGCTCATCAAAAGAGTGATTGCCGTAGGCGGTCAGCGTCTTAACATAGATTACTCCAAAAATGAAGTTTCCGTTGACGGCGTTCTTCTGCATGAGGACTACATCAAAGGCAAAACTATCAAGCCCGTCAATCCTATTAAAAATACGGGCTTTGTCATACCTGACGGCTATGTCTTTGTCATGGGCGACAACAGGGAAAATTCTACTGACAGCCGTTCTGTACTTGTTGACATCGTGCCTGTGCAGAACATCATCGGAAAGGCTTTTTTCCGCCTGTCACCCGCTCAGCAATTAGCAATGTGCAATTAGCAATGTGCAA
>DBXL01000056.1:6519-9906 GCA_002309275.1 Ruminococcaceae bacterium UBA1213
GTGCAATGTGCAATTAGCAGTGTGCAATGCTCATTGTCAGAATAACTTCAATAGAAAGGAAAAAAAGCAGTTATGAAAAAAAGAGAAGAAAAACAAGAAAACAAGATTGTCGCACATAAAAATCTGATTACTACGGAAGATAAAGATGAGTCTATTACTATATCCGAACTTTTATTTGAATGGGCGGGGGCGATTTTCACAGCTCTGATTATCGTATTGCTTGTTCTCACTTTCTTTGTAAGACAGGTTACTGTAAGCGGAAGCTCTATGACGGATACCCTTAAAAATGACGACAGACTGCTTGTTACAAACTTCATGTACACCCCTCAGAACGGTGACATTGTTATCATCAGTCACGGCAATTCTTACAGTGAGCCTATCATTAAAAGAGTCATTGCCGTAGGCGGTCAGCGTCTTGACATTAACTATGATACAAATGAAGTCATTGTAGATGGTGTCGTACAATACGAGCCTTACATCAAGGGAAAAACAAGACAGCTTTCCAATTCCATTTCCCTCGAGGAATACGGCAATATTATCCCCGAAGGCTATATTTTTGTTATGGGCGATAACCGTGAAGGCTCTCTCGACAGCAGAAGCAAGGATATTGGACTTATCCCCGTCAGCAACGTTATCGGAAAGGCTCAGTTACGCATTATCCCCTTTGATACCTTCGGCTCTGTTTACTTCAATTCATAAAAAAGTGTGGAGTGTGGAGCTGATGTAAATTCAAACTCCTTTCATTTACCCGAATTTTGAAATACAGCAAATTTTGAAAGTAAAACAGAAAGTGCATTAACTCCACTCTCCACTCTCCACTCTCCACTCTCAAAACTCCACTCTCCACTCTCAAAGAAAGGTTGATGGGTATGGAAGAATTAAAAAATATACAGTGGTTTCCCGGTCACATGACGAGAACCAAAAGACAAATTCAGTCACAGCTTAAATTGATAGACGCTGTTGCAATTATTCTTGATGCACGTGTCCCCTACTCAAGCTGTAATCCTGATTTGAGGGGAATTATCAATAACAAGCCCCGCATGGTGATACTCAATAAATGTGATATGGCTGACCAGAACGAAACGAAAAAATGGATAAAGGCTTTTAAAGACAGGGGAATTTATGCGATTGCGGTTGACTGCAAGTCGGGCAGGGGCTTGAATCTGTTCATTCCCACCGTTAAAACCATGCTTGCAGACAAAATTAAATCTTGGGAAAGCAAGGGCATGACAGGCAAAACCATTAAAGTAATGGTTGTAGGCATACCCAATGTGGGAAAATCCTCTTTCATCAACAGAATGTCAAAACAAAATCGTGCCAAAGTCGAGGACAGACCGGGCGTTACTCGTGGCAATCAGTGGTTTACCATTGGAAAGGGTTTTGAACTGCTTGATACCCCCGGTGTACTGTGGCATAAGTTTGATGACAAGCAGGTTGGTGAAAGGCTTGCCTATATCGGCTCTGTCAAAGATGAAATTCTTGATACAGAACACCTTGCAGGCAGACTTCTGGAGTATCTGCGTGATAATCATATAGAACAGCTCTGTACAAGATATAAACTCGACAGCGGAGAAATTGCCGATTTACAGGGCTATGAAATATTGGAGGCTGTCGGAAAAAAGCGTGGAATGCTTGTGACGGGCGGAGAAGTCAATACAGAGAGGGCTTCCGCCACTGTACTCGATGAATTCAGAAACGCCACTCTGGGAAAAATAACTCTTGATAAAGCGGAGGATTGCCAATATGTCAAAATCTGAAAAAGAATCTGTTGATATGTTCGCTTTTGAAAGGGAATATATTCAGCAGGGATTTAAAAATATATGCGGTGTCGATGAAGCGGGCAGAGGTCCACTTGCTGGACCTGTATGTGCAGCAGCAGTGATATTCCCTGAGGGAGTCGTTGTGGAGGGCGTTAATGACTCGAAAAAGCTCTCGCCTAAAAAAAGGGAAGAATTGTTTGATAAAATCAAAGAAAATGCCCTTGCCTATCATATCGCCTATGCAAGCGTTGAGGAAATTGAGGAACTCAATATACTTAATGCCGCCATGCTTGCCATGAAAAGAGCCGTTGAGGGACTTTCCGAAAAAGCCGATATGATTTTAATTGACGGCAATAAAACACCGTATTTTAATAATATTCCGTGTCGTGCGATAGTCAAGGGAGATGCACTTTCACACAGTATCGCCGCCGCTTCTGTACTTGCCAAAGTCAGCCGTGACAGGCTCATGGACGAAATGGCTGAAAAGTATCCTGAATACGGCTTTGAACAGCACAAGGGCTATGGTACGAAACTCCACAGAGAAAAAATTCTTCAATACGGCACTTGTGAAATACACCGCCCCTCTTTTCTCAAAAAAATACTCAAAGACAATGATGAATGATATAGGCATTAAAGGCGAAATTGCCGCATTGAAATTTTACGTTCAAAACGGCTATGCGTTTTTAGAAAAAAACTACCGCTCAAAATACGGTGAAATAGATATTATTTTGAAAAATTCGGAATATATTGTTTTTTCCGAAGTCAAAACAAGAAAGCCGGATACTTTCGGAAAGCCGTCTGAAAGTGTTGATATACGCAAAAGAAAACGTATTATCAAAACCGCTTCGGAATATCTTTCTGAAAATCCGACGGACTTACAGCCACGTTTTGACGTTACCGAAGTGATTTATGACGCTCATGGACATTTTTTTATCAATAATATAGAGAATGCCTTTTATCAAAGTGACGATTATGCGGCATTCTGACAGGAGAGTTTTTTATGGAATGGGAATTCACAGTCCTCAATCAGATTCAGCAAATAAGAACGGATTTTCTTGATAAGCTTATGCCCTGTATCACTTTTTTAGGACAATGGGCGATTCTCTGGATAGTCATCACTATTCTCTGCATTGCTTTCAAGCAGAAAAGAAAATTAGGCATTTCCCTTGCTTTTAATATCGTTATCAATACTATCGCCTGCAATCTCATATTTAAAAGCATTGTTCAAAGATTACGCCCCTATGTTCTCAATGAATCCTTTACACTCATTATCCCGCCTGAAAAAGATTTTTTTTCGTTTCCATCGGGACACAGTATGTTTGCATTCGGGGCGGCTACCATTATTTTTATCTATAACAAAAAAATCGGTATCTGTATGTATCTCCTTGCGGCAATGATTGCCTTTTCAAGACTTTATCTCTATATGCACTTCCCTACAGATGTGATGATAGGCTCTTTAATGGGAATTATCCTTGCGGTATTCTCCTATAAAATAGAAAAACATCTCCTCGTAAAACCGAATATACGCAAAGTGACATACTCCCCCCACCTGTAGAGGTGGGGGCTTCTCGCTCAAGTATGGTAGCCCATACAGTATCAACGAGCTAACCCCGTGTGTCCCACGGTT
>DBXL01000227.1:0-2493 GCA_002309275.1 Ruminococcaceae bacterium UBA1213
GGCAACATCGGACATGCCATGATGTGCAATTTCAGCTTTTCCGAATGCGGTGTGGAGCTCGTCGCAGCTTTCGATGTGAGAGAAGAACTGATCGGCACGGAGTTTCAGGGGATCCCCATACTGCCTGAAGACAACCTAGAGGAATATCTCCAGAGTCATGATATTGCGATCGCTGTTCTGGCAGTTCCGAAAGAAGTTGCCGTAGCGGTAACCAAGAAGCTTACAGAGAACGGGATTGAAGCCATTTGGAACTTTACAAATATCGAATTGACAGAACCGAACAGCCCGACGATTGTGGAAAACGTCCACTTTTCGGACAGCCTCCTCTCTCTGAGCTACTTCATCTCAGAGCGCAAGGATGAAAACACCGCCAAGGCGGCAAAAGCAGACCGCATAGAAAAGAAGAACTAAAAAACAGAATCCTCCGGAGCCCGGAGGATTTTTTAAAGGAGTGGAACATGTCAGATACCATTGCTGCCATCGCAACCGGTCAGATGGTGGCTGCCATCGGAATTATACGGCTCTCAGGAGACCAGGCCATTCACTACGCTGCACAGCTTTTTCATCCATACAGCGGCGCAAGCCTGCTGGATGAGCCGGATCGGAAGCTTGTTTTCGGAGAACTGAGAAACAGGGAGGGGGCCCTGCTGGATATCTGCCTGTGCACAATCAGCCGGAACCCAAACAGCTATACTGGAGAAGACACAGCAGAGTTTCAGTGCCACGGCTCACCGATGCTATTGCGCACACTGCTTCAGGAACTCTTTGCGCTCGGTGCACGTCAGGCGGGACCGGGAGAGTTTACGAAACGGGCATTCCTGAACGGTAGAATGGATCTGAGCTGTGCAGAAGCCGTCATCGACCTGATCGATGCCGAGAGCGAGGAAGCAGTGCGCAATGCTGCCGGCCAGCTCTCCGGTGCCATTCACCGGAAAGCCTCTGCAGTCTACGAGATGCTGAAGAATCTCAGTGCGCATTTCCACGCGGTACTGGACTATCCTGATGAGGATATTGAGCCTTTTGAACTGGAAGACTACTGCAGCGACCTGGAAGAGGCACTGCGTGTGCTGGAAGGTCTGCTCGCAACATTCCGGTGCGGGAAACTCATGAACAGCGGAATACCGACCGCGATCATCGGGCTGCCAAACGCCGGAAAAAGCTCTCTGCTGAATGCTCTGCTGGGCTATGACAGGGCAATTGTAACGGATGTCCCTGGTACCACTCGGGATACAGTTGAGGAAAGGGTAAAACTCGGAGGGGTAACGCTACGCCTGATTGACACTGCTGGTATTCGTGAGACGGAGGACCGCGTGGAAAAGCTCGGGGTAGAGCGGAGCGTAGCTGCTGCCGAACAGGCATCTCTGGTTCTGGCGGTAATCGATGGAAGCCTTGCAGAAGAGACCGGACGGGAAAAGATTCTGGAGCAAGCAAAGAGAGCGGAGCATGCGATCATCATTTTGTCAAAAGCGGATCTTCCTCGCCGCTGCAAACTGGACGGCTTGCCGGTCAGCAGCCGGACAGGAGAAGGTATTCCGGAGCTGGAAGACAGAATCGCCGAGTTGTTTCCACTGCCGCAAGTACCTGCCGGAGAGATTCTTACAAATGCCCGCCAGGCTGACGCGATTCGTCGGGCAGAAGAGAGTATGCAGGCAGCGCTGGAAGCCCTGCGCTCAGGGATGACGCCGGACATTGTCCTGACAGAGACCGAAGAAGCAATGCAGGCACTGGGGGAGCTTACCGGCGCCAGCATCCGCGAGGATATCACGAACCGCATTTTCTCCCGCTTCTGTGTCGGAAAATGAAATAGAGAACAAAAAACCACGCTGAGCGTGGTTTTTTGCTTCAAATAATGCGTCTGATCTCATATCCGCGGGAAGCGTAATAGCCCTCCGAAAGTGATGTGGTTACAACTCCTGTGGCGGAGTTTGCGGCGTGGACGAATCGATTATCTCCAATATAAATGCCCACATGCCCGCAGTAACCGCTGCCGGTCCAGAAACAGAGCACATCACCCGGCTGAATATTCCCGGGATCAACGTGAACGCCGTCGCCCAGTACATCATTGGCAACGCGACTGGTTGTATAACCGAACTGGCTGAAAATGTACTGAACAAATCCGGAACAATCAAATCCGGTCTCCGGTGCTTTCCCACCCCATGTATAGCGATAGCCGACGAAATTCAGAGCATAACTGGCGATCTCTTTGCCGAGCTGAGCACCTGTAGAGGCCGTCACAGCGCTTGCGGGTGCATAAACACCGACTGTGACATAGTCGCCATAGACAAATCCGGTATGGCCGCCGCAAATGACCTGATACCAGCCACTGCTGCTGCCGGTAATCTTCAGCATGCTTCCATAGTTTAGTTCTGCGAGAATTCCGGACGTCATGCTCGGGCCTTCGCGCATACGAACGTTATTGGCATTGATATAACCATCCTGAACAGCAGCAGAGGGAGCCAGTATTGCAGAAGCAGTGCCGCTGAGACCGAGCGT
>DBXL01000227.1:2519-12078 GCA_002309275.1 Ruminococcaceae bacterium UBA1213
AGGCCGCTGCCGCGGATACTGCAGTAGAAGGCGAGGGAGTCGGGGAAGGAGCAGAGGTATTCGCCTCGATTTCTGTCACATAATCGGAAAAAACATATCCGGAGACATTCCCGATTGTTACAAGCGTCCAGTCTCCTGAACGACCCAGAATCCGCAGCGCAGTTCCCTTGTCATAGGCGTCAAGAATCGCATAGGTTGTTCCGGGACCGCTGCGGAAACGTACAGAATTGCCAATAATCTGACCTGCTTTTCCGTCCTGCGAGGCAGCAGACTCTTCTTCCTCCTGACTGCCGGATTCTTCAGCGAATGCCAAAGTAGCTGCTGGAGTGGTACCAGGAGCAGGTGTTACAAGGACACTTCCGTTAGGCCCAACAATAATGATGGGCACTGGTGTTGCGGTAGGCTTGGGGCTCGGTGGCACAATCGGTGTCGGTGTGGCAACAGAAGCAGGCGTCAGAGTAGTGATTGCTGCTGTGCTTGGCGTCGGTGTCGCTACAGGGGTTGTGGTCGCAACTGGCGTGGGAGTCGGATTGACCTGGACACTGTGTGGGGTTGGTGCCGGAGCAGGACTCGAACGGACAGGTTGTCCGTCGATAATGACAACAACGGCTTCTTCTCCGGAAGCGGAATTCTGTGCCTGTTGAGGTGTACTGTCAGAAGTCACGACGGCACTGCTGCTTTCCTGCAGGCGAAGATATGAAGAAGACATATAGCCTACCTCATCACCCCAGCGAACCTGATACCAGCTCGCATTGGAGGTGTCGATAACCTCAATCACAGTATCACGCCCGAGTGTTGTGATGACTCCGTAACCTGTACCGGGACCGCTGCGCATGTTAACCCCGCTGCCGGTGACAACTGCCTGCTCCGCAAAAGCACTTGCGGAGAGCAGTGACAGGAGCAGCAGAACAAGCACTGCTGTTCGAAGATGATTCTTGCGCATCAGAAGACCTTCTTTGCAGATTTTTATCGGGAGGCGAGAGCACGCTCCAGCCAGACAGCTGCGACATCGACTGCGTTGTAAAGGCTGTCCTTCTCCGTCTTTTTTACGATTCTGTCACGGGATTTTACGGTTGCATCCGTCAGCTGCAGCTGAACAGAGACCTTCGTAGCCACGTCCAGATCCTTGACTTTTTTGGTCTCCAGAATCTGCATCATGATGACGTATTTATCCGCGAAACTGCCGTAATAGATAAAGTTATCCTTGCGTTGGAGGGGATGACCCTTATATTCCAATGTCTTTGCCAATAGAAACACCTCCAGTAATGTAATCAAAATGTAACACAATGCAATTAAAATGTCAAGAAAAAGTCTGTTGGCAGGAGAAACCGAGGAATCAACCGATTACGACTACGCTTGCGTTGCCGCCGTAATCGTTGGAATAATCGTATCCGCTATAGTAATTATCCCAGTAGTATGAACCGTCAAAGTCGTCTGTTGTGATGCCGTCCAAAATCAGATCCTGATCGCTACGTGCACCCTGTGTCGGCGCTTCGATGAAAACATGCGTATCAGGTCCGAGATAGGGATAGGTGAAATCCGTCCATGTCAGGCCGCTGTGAACCTTGCTCATGATCTGCCGCCAGACACGTGCGGCGGGATTGCCGTTGGAAGCGATGCGCTCCGGAATGTCAAACCCGGTCCACACAACGGCAACATAATAGGGGGTGGCGCCTGCAAACCAGCGGTCCTTGTATTCGCCGGAGGTACCAGTCTTTCCGGCAACAGGCATATTGGACAGCTGCGCTTCAGTTCCGGTACCTTCCTGAACGGCATTCTTCATCATCCATGTGAGGCAATAGGCAGTATTCGGATCAAAAGCTTGAATGGTACGCGGAACATTGTCAATAACGATATTGCCATTACTGTCTGTGACCATGGAATAGGTCCGGCTGTATGTGAAGGTTCCATCATTCACAAGCGTGCAGTAAGCCTGAGTCATCTCTCGGACGGAGACACCGTTGGTGAGCTGGCCTAGCGCCATAGGCGCATAGGAGGCATCGTCCGGTACAAGACTCGTAAAGCCCAGACGCTGTGTGAGATAGTCATAGGAAGTCTGCGGTCCATTGGGAAGCTTATCGACAATCTGTGCAGCAACTGTGTTCAGGGACCATTTCAGCGCCTGATAAATGGAAAGCACACCGTAATTGGCATAGTTGTCGTTGTGAGGATACCAGTTGGTCCCGGCGAGGACAATGTAATTTGCGTCATTGACAAGGGTATCCGGTGTGATGAGACCTTCGTTCAGAGCGGGGCCATAGCTTGCGAGAGGCTTGATGGAAGAACCGGGGGAGCGTGTAGCTCCGCCATAGTCGACTCCACCTGAAAAAACCGGAACAGCGCGGTTAAGGCCGAAGTTGATATTCTTTTCACCGACGCCTCCACACAGAGCGAGAATTCGTCCGTCATACGGGTTCATAATTACAATGGCGCTCTGGAACTGCTGATCATACGGTCCGCCCTTCGGCATCTGATTGGGGTCGGAGTATTGCGCATCGACGATTTGCTGAATACGGGAATCCATGCAGCTGTAGATCTGATAACCGCCATTATACAGAAGCTTCTGTGCTGCATCGTAGGTGATGCCTTTTACTTCCATAAGATCCCGGATCACATCGCGGATGACAACTTCCTCGTAATAGGAGTAGATTTCCTGGTGGTATTCCTGGTTTGGCGTGCGTGTGAATACCAGAGGCGCGTTGACCGCGTCCTGCCATGTGGCATAGTCTATATAACCCTGCTCATACATCTCACGCAGGATGGTCTCCTGCCGCTGCTTATTGTTTTCTTCATTATAAAAGGGATCGTAATAGGTCGGCATATTGGTAATCCCGACAATAGCAGCGGATTCGGCAAGTGTGAGGTCTTTTACCTCCTTGCCGAAATATGTCTGGGCTGCAATCCCAACGCCCCAGCAGCCTTCCCCGAAGTAAACGGCATTCAGGTACCATTCCAGGATCTCCTGTTTGTCGTATTTTTTTTCGAGCTCCAGTGCACCGAAAATCTCGGTGAGCTTGCGTTGCACAGTTACTTCATCTTTCCCTGTCAGGTTTTTGAGCAGCTGCTGTGTGATCGTAGAACCGCCGAATTCCCTGCCGCCGGTGGCCAGGGTAAAAACAGCGCCGGCAGTTCGCTTCATATCAATGCCGTCATGCTCATAGAAACGCTTGTCCTCAATGGCGATCTGGGCATCTATCATTTGTTTGGGAATATCCTGATAACTTACCCATACACGGTTCTCTGTCGAATAGAGCTGTTTATCTTCCTCCCATTCCTTCGTTTCGTAGTTCTGGACATAAATTTTGCTTGTCTGATTGAGGGTGATGGTATCGAGATTAATATTGAGGGGTTCATTGGCGATACCGAGAATGTAGAAAAGAAGTGACAGACCGATAACAATGCCTGTTACGACCATTGCAAGCAGGACAGAAAAGAATATCCTGCCAAGAAAGGCGAATACACCGCCTGCTGCCGAGAGTGCAAGGTCAAGAATAGATGGAGCAGCCTCGTCTTTGTACTTGCTTATATCGGTTTTTCTCATGTTTCAAAAAAGCCTCCCGTTAGAATAATTTTTCAAAATCATCTTTTCTATTATAACACAAATTCGGCAAAATGGAATAATTTTTTTTTAAAATTAAAATATCTATGATTTTATCAAAAAAACTTAAAAAATCCTGAATAAATCTGTTATAATTTCTAAAAATAAGAGCAAGGGGAGATGAGAAGAATGAAAAGTCTGATGACGGTGACGGGAATTATATTATTAATATGCATAATGATAACAGGACTGTATGCACCCAAAGGGACAGCGGCACGTTCGGAAAAATCGTTTTTTAGTGAAATTTCGGCAGAGCAGCAGAGCAGTACAGAGGAAAAAAAATACAGGCTTTCTGTGTATGAAAAGAAGGTAGCGGCATTTGAAAACGGAAAAGACTATCCAATATATATAAGTGATGTTTATGTAAGTATGCTTTCCCAAACGGACAGGGAACTGCTTGAGAAAGGCATCTATGCCTCTGACAGAAAGGCTCTCAACAGACTTATTGAAGATTATTGCAGTTGAATAAAGTGAAAAAATCGGCAATGCACATGGAAATAAATACCATATTTTTTAAAATTTTTCACACAAAATATATCTGACATAAACGCAGAGATTATTTTTTTGTGAAATTTCTTTTCTTGAAAAAAGGTGACAGTTTTTTAACATTCAGTGACAAAAATGCAATAAATACTGATAAACAGCCATTTTTTTAGGGAATATAAAAAATTTGTTTGATGACGGCATAAAAAATATGCACAAAATAAAGCATTGAAATTTGTAATAAACATAGAAAATTGCAAAAAAATATTACTAAAATATTAACAATTAAAAAAAGTAATGACAAATGCAAAAATATGTTATATAATGTGCCTGTAAGACGTTGTAAAATCCTAAAAAATTATGGGGGTATTTAAAAAATGTACAGCATGATCTCTTACTGGCTCAAATATTACAGGCATGAGTGCGGTCTCACTCAGCAGCAGGTAGCTGACCGTCTTAAAATCGAGCGTTCTACCTACACCTACTATGAAACAGGCAAGACGAAGCCTGATATAAACACTCTTATTAAAATAGCAAAGGTGTTCAATGTCAGCTATACTGCCCTTCTCAAAGGCGTAGAAGAGGAACTGGAAGACGCTATTGCAGAGATACATTCAGGTGCTGCTCAGGAAGATGAAACACAGAAATACCGTACACATGCCACTACAAAATATGAAGTGGAGCTTTTGTTTGTCGTACGCAATCTCAATCCGAAGCAGAGAAAAGAAGTTATGAATCTTGCAAAAGAACTTATTGCAGAAAAGGACTGAAAAACGACAGGGAAAGCGTTGATACTTTCCCTGTTTTTTCACGGCAGAAGAAAACGGCTGTTTCAGCAGAAACAGCCGTTTTTGTATTTTCAGAATTTCATGTCATACCAGAGAATAAAAGCATATATTGCATATATTCTGCCCCAGAGCATTTCTTCGCCGTTGGTATATTTTTCCCAAAGGGATTGTATTTCGCTTTCATTGAAGAATTTTTTGGAGGTGTCGCCGAAGAGGCATTCTTTGACAGGCTGATTATACTTTTCATCAGCAAGCCATTTTCTCACGGGTACGGCAAAGCCGACTTTTTTGCGGAAAGCGATGTCCTCGGGAAGTATGGAAGAAGCCGCTTTTCTGAATACATATTTATTCTGCTCACCCACGAATTTATATTCCGCAGGAATTTTTCTTGCGATATTGAACAGTCTGAGGTCACTGAAAGGTGTATGCAGTTCTATTCCGCAGGCGGTGCTTGTGCGGTCTGTATTAAGGTAAATGTCGCCTTCCAGCCACAAAGATATATCGGTTGTCAGTTTTCTTGAGAGGTCGTCTTGTCCCTCTGTTTCGTTCCAGAAAGGCATTACAGGCTCATTTGCTTTCAAATTGTCGTCATAGTCTTTCATCAGGTCTTTTACGACCTTTTCCGACATGATGTGAGAGCAGGTGAGATATACCCAGTCTTTTTCCAAAACTCTTTTATGTGCATTGTATCCGCCGAAAAATTCATCTATGCCTTCGCCCGAATACACAACATCAGAATATTCCTTTACAGCCTTACAGCCCAGAGAAAATGCAACAGCGGAAGCATCTCCGAGAGGCTGTCCCATTTTATCCATGACTTCAGCAATTCTGTCAAAATATTCCTGGGGAGTGATGACTTTCATGCGGAATCCCTTTCCGAGAACCTCAGCAGTATGGCGGGCAAGCTCCGATTCATCAAAACCGCTTTCTTCATAGCCTATTGTATTGGCACACACAGCGTCACTTGCTGCAAAGAGATAGGAAGAATCCACTCCGCCTGATAAAAAGGATTCTTTGTGAGGGAATTCCTTGTCGCCTGTTTCTTCGGAGAGAATTTCATTGACTGTTTTTTTAATTTCCCCTGCAAATTCCTCGACAGAACGTGTTCTGTCAGGTTCAAAGACAGGTTTCCAGTATCTTTTCAAAGTCACCGTTTTGCCGTTCCATTCGGCATAGTGTCCCGGACACAGTTTATATACATTTTCATAAAAAGTTTCACTGCCTATGGGATAGCCGTAAAACAAATACTGCTGGAGCATACGCATATTCAATTTTTTCTGCACTCTGCTGTCCTGTACAATTTCATTAATGTCGCCGGAGCAGATGAAATCGCCGTCTGCAACGGTATAAAACATCTGTTTCTGACCGACCTGGTCTCTGATACAGAAAAGCTTTTTCTTATCGTCGTCCCACAGGGCAATGGCAAACATACCGTAAATATGCTCCATGAAAGACATTCCCCATTTTTCATAGGCTTTTTCAATAATAGAATTTTCACGCTCTGTGCGGTCAAGCTCACAGGGAATACCAAGTTCCATGCAGAGTTTTTTCCAGTTGCGGATATAACCACTGAAATAGCGTATCTGAATTTTTTCCGATGTCATATATATATCCTTCCTTTAATGCAAGAATTTTGTCAAATCCCGTAGAAATTATAACATTTTATGCTAATTCGGTCAATGGTATTTCAAAAAAAAACATAGACCGTGCAGACTTTTATATCTGCACGGTCTATGTGTTGTGGAGTTTTTTTTATGAAGAAGATGGAGTAAGCAAAATCATTTACTGTTTGATTGTATTTTATCACCCCAATATTAACAAATTATGAACGCCCCTTGAAACGATTGGAAAATAAAGCTTAAAATTTTTCAAGAAAGAAAGCCGGCATTCATTGGGGAATGCCGGCAGGAGCAGTTATTTAAGTCTTATGGAATTTTTGGCAAAGGCGAACATGATTTTTGAAGCGATGTAATCGATGGCGATACCTGCTGTAATGGAGATAATGGCATAAACGAGGGGGGTTATTTCGGAATGGATGTTTACAGCTATGAGGATTCCCATGAAAACGATTGCCATGATAGCGTAGCACATAAGATAGATGATAACGGGGAATGCAAGGTAGAACAGTATCATAATTATCACTGTCAGTAAAATGCTTACAAAAATCGACTTGGGGAGAGCGGCATATATTTGAGGCTCTATCTGTATGAATATAAAGCATATAATTGTAAGGAAAAGGTTATCAGCAAGGAAAGAACATACTTCTTTGTTAGCCTTTTCGGAGAAGCTTTTATTTTTGGCAGTGATGAATTTTTCTATTATCTTTTTATAGGCAAAAATAAGAGCCATGATTCCGAAGAGGAAAAGCAGTTTTTCATTTACATCTTCAAGACGGAAAGTATATTCGCATATATTGATTATATCCTCAATACCGTTGAAGGTGCATTGACATATCGTTTTATTTGTCTGGGAGGGGATATTCTTGATAAAATTGCTTGTGAGGGAGTTTTCGGAAATGTCCGAAAGCGGCTTGAATACAGATAAAACAATATTAAGTACGGAAAGTACAGCAGTTTTGATGAAACCTGAATTTTTTATTGCAGATGTCTTTGTCATAAAAATCTCTCCTTTTTTTTAAAAAATGTTTTTTTCTTATTGTATCGGGCAGAAAAAAAGATTTCGGAGGGGGAGGGGATTTATGCGTTCCGCTTGGGATACTATGTATCTTCTAAGCTGTGGGCGAGCAAGTCTTTTGGACCGCAATGCACACTATCCGCAGCATGGGCGTGACGCACTTTTCATTATTCTGACAGGACATCTTACAATATTCAGTTTTCAAGATACAAAAAAATTGGTATATATTTCAAATGCATGGACTTATCCCGTCAAGAATAACGTACCATGTATTTGAAATATATACCAAAGTAATATTTCGCTGTTAAATTTTGTATATATAGCATATCACTTTTTAAAAGCTTTGTCAAGAAAAAAGCCGGCTGTCACTTTATACAAAGTTTCAGCCGGTTTTTTGGGAATTCAGATAATTTTATTTTTTCTTAACGGCATTGGTAATAGCTTTTCTGATGAGGTCAACGGGTACTATCGAAACAGAGAGAACTATCACAAACAGCCATTCCATTATATTCATACCGTGACAGTTGAAGATTTCTCCGCCTATATAGGTCATTACTACCTGAATAACGACAATCAAGCCCATGATTCTGAAATAGTTCAGGTTTTCGGTGATATGCTCGAATACATTGAGTTTTTCCGTTCTCACGTTCAGGGAGTTGAATACGGATATGAAGATGAAGAAAGCGAAATATGCGGTCATAAGATAGAGCCACTCGCCTTTTTCACTCTGAGTATTTCTGACGAAATTCCAAACGGGGCTTGCTGTCCATGTCTGTGAAATGAGTACGAAGAAACTGCAAAGGAATATCCAGATAGTTGAAACAGTGAGCTGTGATTTCATCGACTTGCTTACAATGCTTTCATCACGGCGTTTGGGCTGTTCCTTCATGTAACGCTTGAGAGCAGGCTCTCCGCCGAGTGCGAGGGCTGCCAATGTATCCATTACGAGATTTACCCAGAGAATCTGTGTAATGGTGAGCGGGTTGGAGAGGTCGAGCAGAGGCATTATGAAAGAGATAAGAACCGCTGAAATGTTGATAGAAAGCTGGAATGTAATAAACTTTCTGATGTTGTTGAAAATCGTTCTGCCGTAGAGAATGGCTTTTGCAATAGAGTTAAAGTTGTCGTCAAGGATAACAATATCACTTGCTTCTTTAGCGACTTCTGTACCGCCGCCCATTGCAAAACCAACGTCTGCTTTTTTGAGTGCGGGGGAGTCATTAACGCCGTCGCCTGTCATGCCGACAACGAGGTTAAGTTCCTGTGAAAGTCTTACCAGACGGCTCTTATCCGTAGGCAATGCACGGGCAATAACACGGATATGAGGAATTTTTTCTTTAACTTCTTCATCACTCATTTTTGCGAGTTCGGAAGATGTCAATACAACGTCATCATCAGATGTAAGCAAGCCTGCATCTTTTGCGATAGCGACAGCAGTTTCTTTTCTGTCGCCTGTAATCATAACGACCTGCACGCCTGCATCATGCACATCTGCAATAGCTGTAACAGATTCCGGTCTTACTTCGTCACGGATTCCGATAACACCGATAAGAGTCCAGTCACCTTCGGGGAGAGAGTCACTTGTCAAAGCAGTATCGGAAGTGGCGATTGCAAGCACACGGATAGCTCTGTTTGCCAATTCGTCAATCTTTTCATTGAGAACCTTGCTGTCAAATTCAGCCTTATTGCCTTTTTCATCATAGTAATATTTACAATTCTGAATAAGCTTTTCGGGAGCACCCTTGATAAGAGTGATACTTTTTGCTGTATTGATATTTCCCTCAACAGTGGTGGCACTGTATTTATTGGTAGAGTTGAAAGGTACAGAATAAACTGCCTTTACATTCGGGTATTTGTCTTCAGCGTGTGCAACGAACTGCAAAACAGCTCTTTCTGTGGGGTTGCCTCCGACAACTTTCAGAGTATCGCCAGAGCCTGTGATAACGGCATTGGTATTATGTTTGAGAGCCAATGCAAGCATTTCGCCAGCCTTGCCCTTGATTTCGTCAAAAGTTTTCGCTTCTTTGCCTGTACCGTCAAGGAAATTAACGGCTTC
>DBXL01000227.1:12152-13313 GCA_002309275.1 Ruminococcaceae bacterium UBA1213
GTTTCGATACCGCTTACTTTACGGACAAGCACGTTGTCATTGAGCATTTTTTTCATGTTCATTGATGAAACAATCGCTATCATCAAAGGCAGACCTTCAGGAACAGCCATAACGATGACAACGACTGCAAACATGAGAGCATGGAGGAGGTCTGTGAAAATCGTGATAATCAGATTGGGATTTGCAAAATAAGCACCGATACCTGTGCCGACATTTACAATTTCCTTTACACCGTTTGTCATCACTTCAACGGCTGTACCGTCAAAGAAGAACATGGATTTAATCATATAGGCAACAGCGATAGCCGCACCGCCGATATAACCGAATTTACTGATAGCGTCAGCCAATTTAGCGAGTTTTACCTGTAAGGGAGATTCTCTGTCGTCGTCAATCTGGAGTTCTTTTGCGATTTGACCGTAAACGGACTTGTCACCTACAACTGTAACTTCCATAACAGCATTGCCTGAGCATACAACAGCACCTCTGAAAACTTTGTATTCATTGAGGAAGTCAAGGTCTTCATTGTCATCAGGCTTGTAGTTTTCGGGAACAGCGATTTTTTTAGCTTCCTTGCTTTCACCGTTGAGAACGGACTGGTCAACAGAGAGATTTCCGTCAACGATAATACCGTCAGCAGGGATTTTGTCACCGCTCTGGAGGAGAATGCAGTCACCTACAACAATGTCATTGATAGCAATTTCCGCAATTTCGCCGTTGCGGTAAACTTTACACTTGATAAGAGAGGCTTCTTCCTGGAGTTTCTGGAAAGCGTTTTCATTGTTGTACTCCGAGAAAGTGGAAACAAAAGTTGCAATAAGCACGGCTGCGGCAATACCGACAGCTTCATACCATTCCGTGTCGCCGATACCTGCAAACTGGTGGAGCAGCCAGAAAATAACATTCAGCACCAATGCCACCATAAGAATTTTAATCATGGGGTCGCCGAAATTTTCAAGGAGTTTCTGCCAGAAAGTTTCTCTTGCCTGTTCGGTAAGTCGGTTGTCGCCGTATTTTTCTTTCGATTGGGCGACTTGTTCGTCTGTGAGTCCAAAGGTCTTCATTTTTTTGATCTCCCATCTTTCATAAGATTTTTCACGTTTTTTCATTAAACGTCTGTCACTATTTTACACCATATACCATATTTTAGTCAAGTCATAATAT
>DBXL01000227.1:13467-15616 GCA_002309275.1 Ruminococcaceae bacterium UBA1213
GGACCGAATGCCGCACCATTGTTTTTAAGGGTTCTTGCATAAGTGCCTCCGCCTGTGGAGTATATTTCGGGTTCTTCTCCCGTAACTGTTTTATATGCATTTTTCAGTATATTCATAACAGGAGAATTTTCATCAATGCAGAGGGGTTCTTCATGGTTATAAACGCCGACTTTCAGGGAGTAGGGGGCAGCCTTTGCACCGATTTTTTTAACAATCATGGCAAAGTCCTCTGTAACGGGATAGCGTATATCTATAAAGGCATGGGAAACGGTCTTGTCTATATCGACCACGCCGAGATTGACGGTCAGACTGCCTGAAAGTTCATCTCTGCAGGATATGCCGAGAGATTTTCCGTCAGTTTCCGAGCCGATTTCCTTTCCAAGAAAAGTGCACAGATTTCCGAGAGAGGAATAGCCGTATATATCGGAAAGAGTTTTGATGAGATTGGCAGCGGCATTCACGCCGAGTTCGGGTGTAGAGCCGTGAGAGGCTTTTCCGACAGCCTGAAATTCACGGTCAACAAATGCATCAGCCCTTGACGGAACGGCATTGACAGCCATTCCCGAATGGAATTCTTTGAGATAGGCATTATCATTTTCCTGAGAAGAGATTTCTAACTGCAAAATGCCCTTTTCACATTTGCAGATACCGTATTCGGAATCAGGCGTAAAAGCCATATCAGGCATTTTTTCATGTTGGAAGTATTCCTCCATGTCATTCATGCCGATTTCTTCGGCTGCACCGAAGATAAGACGTATTTTTCTTTTTGGGATAATGCCGTTGTCTTTGAGGGCTTTCAGGCAGTATAAAGCGACAATGGCAGGACCTTTGTCATCAACGACACCTCTGCCGTAAAGTCTGCCGTTTTTTTCAGTGAGGGCAAAGGGTTCGACATTCCAGCCGTCACCGGCAGGGACTACATCAACGTGTGCAAGTACGGCGGCAAGCTCTTCACCGTCGCCGTATTCAACATGACCTGCAATCCCGTTTATATTTTTCGTGGCAAAGCCCATATTTTCCGCTTTTTGCAGTATCCATTGAAGTGCCTTGGCAGGCATTTCACTTCCTTCAGACGAAACGGACTTTATTTTTATAAGTTCGTCAAGGTCTTTCAGAATATCTTCTTTGTAATCAAGTATTTTCTGACCGAAAAACATCAAAAAATCACTCTCCGTCATTATTTAATATCGTTTTTTCAATTCTGTAGCGGGGACGGCGTTTGACCTCGCTGTAAATTTTGCCGACATAGGTGCCGACAATGCCAATGCAGAGCATTTGCAGACCGCCGAGAAACCATATGGAACACATGGTAGAAGCCCAGCCGGCAACAGCACTTCCCATGAAAAAGGAAACAAGTGCATAAATAAAGCCTATGATGCTCAGAATACAAATAATTGTACCAATATTTGAGATGATTTTCAAAGGCTTCACACTGAAAGAAGTAATGCCGTCAACGGCAAATTTCAGCATTTTTTTAAGGGGATATTTGGACTCACCCGCAAATCTTTCGTTTCTCTCATAATACACATAGTCGCACCTGTAGCCAATCAAAGGCACGATTCCACGAAGAAACAAATTGACTTCACTGTATTCCGAGAGAGCTTCAAGAGCATTTTTGCCCATAAGCCTGTAATCCGCATGATTATAGACGATTTCCACACCGAGAGCTTTCATGAATTTATAATAGCCCTGAGCGGTGGAACGCTTGAAAAAAGTATCTTTTTCACGGCTGCTGCGGACACCATAGACAATTTCACAGCCCTCATTGTATTTTTTGATAAATTCATCTATTACGTTGATGTCGTCCTGTAAATCAGCGTCAAGGGAGATGGCACAGTCACAATATTCTTTTGCCGTCATCAGACCGCTTAAAAGTGCATTTTGGTGACCTCTGTTTCTGGAGAGCTTGACACCGGCTACAAAGTGATTATCTTTAGCATACTGGGATATTAAATTCCAAGTTTTATCCTTACTGCCGTCATCTATAAACATCATTCTGCTTTTTTCGGAAGCCAAGCCTGATTTTATGAGTTCATTGAGCTTTTCGCCAAGCCTTTTGACCGTTTCGGGCAGGACTTCTTCTTCATTATAGCACGGCACTACAAAATATACTGTCGGCATTTATCTTATCCTTTCATTGTAATGAGGA